>NZ_JBHYUG010000004.1:161223-195749 GCF_042749375.1 Streptomyces sp. NPDC059477
CGCGGGGCCCCCGCGGCTTGTGGTCCGGCCCCCCGCGGCGGGGGGGGGGGGCCCCATCGCCGCCGGCGGGTTGCCCCGGGCGGGCCCCCCCCCCCCGGCCGGGGGGGCGCTCCCTGCCGGCAGCCGCTGCCGCTCGCAGCGGGTATGCGGTGCTTGCTGGTGCTACTTGGCCCGCCCGAAGTCCACGGCGCTGTAGGCCCGCAGCTTGCTGAGCCGGTGCTCGGACGCGATCGTCCGTACGGTCCCCGACTTCGACCGCATCACGATCGACTCGGTGGTGGCGGTCTCCGACCGGTACCGCACCCCCTGGAGCAGTTCCCCGTCCGTGATCCCGGTGGCGACGAAGAACACGTTCTCCCCGGACACCAGGTCGTCGGTGGTCAGCACCCGGTCCAGATCGTGCCCGGCGTCGATCGCCCGCTGCCGCTCCTCGTCGTCCTTGGGCCAGAGCTTGCCCTGGATGGTCCCGCCGAGGCACTTCACGGCACAGGCCGAGATGATCCCCTCCGGCGTACCGCCCACGCCGAGCAGCAGATCCACGCCGGTGCCCTCGCGCAGCGCGTAGATCGAACCGGCGACATCGCCGTCCGAGATCAGCTTGATCCGGGCGCCCGCGTCCCGGACCTCCTCGATCAGCTTCTGGTGGCGCGGCCGGTCGAGGATGACGACGGTCACGTCCTCCGGCTGGCGCCGCTTGGCCTTGGCGATCCGCTTGATGTTCACCGCCACCGGGGCGTCGATGTCCACGAACTCCGCGGCCTCGGGTCCGGTGACCAGTTTGTCCATGTAGAACACGGCCGACGGGTCGAACATCGACCCGCGCTCGGCGGCGGCCAGCACGGCGATCGCGTTCGGCATGCCCTTGGCCGTCAGCGTCGTACCGTCGATCGGGTCGACCGCGATGTCGCACTCGGGGCCCGTGCCGTCGCCGACCCGCTCCCCGTTGAAGAGCATCGGCGCCTCGTCCTTCTCGCCCTCGCCGATGACGACGACGCCGTTCATGGACACGGTGGACACCAGGGTGCGCATCGCCCGCACCGCGGCACCGTCGGCTCCGTTCTTGTCCCCGCGGCCGACCCAGCGGCCGGCCGCCATGGCGGCGGCCTCGGTGACCCGGACCAGTTCGAGGGCGAGGTTGCGGTCAGGGGCCTCGGAGGGGACATCGAGTTCGGACGGCATTTGATGCTCGGTCATCGGAACGCACCTTTCTGATACGACGACGGCCGGATGAGGGTTCGGCGTCGACTCTATCGTCAGGTCGACAGAATGAGCAGGGCCCCCCACGGATGAGCGGGGCGGGCACCTGCGACGATAGGCGCGTGGCAGGTACGAACGGCAGGCAGAAAACGGCCCGGGACATGATTCTCTCCCTGGGCCTGATCGTGCTGGCGGCATGGGTCATCTATCTCTTCATCCCGCACGACGACACGGAACCGGACGTCAAGCCGGTCGACTACCGGGTGGAGCTGCTGACGGCCCAGCGCGCGGCGTCGTACCCGGTGGCAGTGCCGGAGGGGCTCCCGGACACCTGGAAGCCGACCTCCGTCCGCTATCAGGGGCAGGACGGCGAGGCCTGGCACCTCGGCTTCCACGCGCCCGACGGTGAGTACGTGGCGATCGAGCAGTCCACCCAGACCCGCGCCAAATTCATCGACGACGCCAGCCAGGGCGGCAGCGAGACCGAGGTCACCCAGGACATCGACGGCCGCACCTGGACCCAGTACAGCGGCGGCCGGTACAGCGCGCTGGTCCTGGACGGGGCGGACGGCGCCACGACGATGGTCGTCGGCACGGGCTCCTTCGGCCAGCTGGCGACGATGGCGCAGTCACTGAAGCTGGACTGACCCTTCCGGACCGACCCGTCCCGGCTCCGGCTGACGGTCCCCGTCGGCCTCGGCGGCCGAGCGGACGACGAAGGCCCCCGGTGCCGTACCGGGGGCCTTCGTCCGCGTATGTGCGGTGTGTGCGGTATGCGCGACGGTCGGGTCAGACCGTCGTCACGACCTGCTCGTACGACAGACGCGGCAGGCGCGGGAACCAGGCGTCCGGGCCCGGGTTGCCGATGTTGACCACCATCAGCGGGGTGTGGTCGTCGTCCAGGAACTCCTTGCGCACGCCCTCGAAGTCGCAGCCGGTCATCGGGCCGGCGGCCAGGCCCGCGGCGCGCACGCCGATGATGAAGTACGCGGCCTGGAGGGAGGCGTTGAGCTCGGCCTGGCTCTCGCGCAGCCCGCGGTCGGCGAAGACGGTGTCCTTGGCCTGCGGGGCGTGCGGGAAGAGCTGCGGCATCTCCTGGTGGAACTCGTTGTCCGCGGAGAGGATCGCGACCAGCGGGGCGGTGGCGGTCTTGGGCTGGTTGCCCTTGGACATGTGCTGCACCAGGCGCTCACGGGCCTCGGCGGAGCGGACCAGGGTGATCCGCAGCGGGGACTGGTTCATGGAGGTCGGGCCGTACTTGACCAGGTCGTAGATCGCCTGCATCTGCTCTTCGGTGACGGGCTCGTCGGTGAAGGTGTTCGCGGTGCGGGCCTCGCGGAACAGCAGGTCCTGGGCGGTGGGGTCAAGAACGAGGGGCATGGGGGGTTCCTTGTGGCGCGGCGGGTCCGGTTCCGGGGGGAACAACCGGCTGACGGCGAAGACGTTACGCGGCAGAAGCTTCAAGGTTCAACCAAAGCGGGGGTGTCGTGATCCGGTTCACATAAACGGACCGCGGTCCGTCTATCTGTGTGGTCCGGGGCCCTGTGGCTGCTGTAGGCCCTGTAGCTCACTGTTGGTGACTTTTGGTCACTGTTGGTCACTGTTGGTCTTTGTAGGTCTGGTCCTTGTAGGTCCCTACTCCTCTGCTACCGCCTCGTCCTGCGCGAGGGCCGCGTCCAGCCGGGCGCGGGCGCCCTCCAGCCAGCGGCGGCACACCTTGGCCAGCTCCTCGCCGCGCTCCCAGAGGGCGAGGGACTCCTCCAGCGTCGTACCGCCCGCCTCCAGGCGCCGTACGACCTCGATCAGCTCGTCGCGCGCCTGCTCGTAGCCGAGCGCCTCATCCACCTTGCTGCTCATTCGCCCACCCTAGAGACATCGACGCCATCGACACGTACGGAGAATTCGCCCTCGGCCACGCGGGCCCGCAGCGGCTCGTCGGCCGTGACCTCCGCGGGGTCCCGTACGGCATGGCCGTCGCGCTGCTGGAGCACCGCGTAGCCGCGCTTCAGGGTGGCCGCCGGGGAGAGGGCCACCACGCGCGCGTGCGTGTGGGTCAGCTCCGAGTCGGCGCGGTCGAGGAGATGGCCGAGAGTACGGCGGCTGCGGGCGAGCAGGGCGTCCAACTGGTCCGCGCGGTCGTCGATCATCCGGTGCGGGTCCTGTATCGACGGACGGGCCAGCGCCTGCGCCAGCCCGCGCTCCTCGCGCTCGACGTACGCCTCCACGCAGCGCCGGGCGCGGGCGGCCAGCTGCCGTACCCGCTCCAGCTCCTCGCCGACGTCCGGGACGACCTTCTTGGCGGCGTCGGTGGGGGTCGAGGCGCGCAGATCCGCCACGTAGTCCAGGAGCGGGGTGTCGGGCTCGTGGCCGATCGCCGAGACGACGGGCGTACGGCAGGCGGCGACCGCGCGGACGAGCTGCTCGTCGGAGAACGGGAGCAGGTCCTCCACGCTGCCGCCGCCCCGGGCGACGACGATCACGTCCACGTCCGCGTGTTCGTCCAGCTCCTTCACGGCCTGGACGACCTGCGGCACGGCGTGCACGCCCTGCACCGGGACATTGCGCACCTCGAAGCGGACGGCGGGCCAGCGGTGGCGGGCGTTCTCCAGCACGTCGCGCTCCGCCGCGGAGGCACGGCCGCAGACGAGGCCGACGAGCTGGGGGAGGAAAGGGAGGGGTTTCTTCCGGTCGGGGGCGAAGAGGCCCTCGCCGGCGAGCTTCTTCTTCAGCTGCTCAAGGCGCGCGAGCAGCTCGCCGACGCCGACGGGGCGGATCTCGGTGGCCCGCAGGGACAGCTGGCCGCGCGGCGCGTACCACTCCGGCTTCGCCAGGACGACGACGCGGGCGCCCTCGCTCACCACGTCCGCGACCGCGTCGAACACCTGGCGGTAGCAGGTCACGCCGACCGAGATGTCGTACGACGGGTCGCGCAGCGTCAGGAACACGACGCCGGCGCCGGGGCGGCGGGACAGCTGGGTGATCTGCCCCTCGACCCATACCGCCCCGAGCCGGTCGATCCAGCTCCCGATGAGCCGCGAGACCTCGCCTACGGGGAGGGGGGTCTCGGCGGACGTGTTGACAGCCATGTGCGTGAGGGTAGTCGGCGGGACCGACAGTGCGGGTGCGCTGCGGGAGGGGACGGGGGGTGCTGTTCGGGTGCGGGTCGGTGGGGGCTGGTCGCGCAGTTCCCCGCGCCCCTTGGGGCGTTGCCGTGGGCCGGCGTCGAGGCGGGGCCGCCGCTCATCGTGAGTCGGCGCCCCGTTCATGCCGGGCCGAGCAAACTCGGCCCCCACCCACCCCTTCCTTTCACCTACGTACTGGCCTCCCCCGTACGCCCCCTCTGTGCCACCAGCACTGCCAACCCCACCGCCAGCCAGATCGCGCCCACTGCCTGGGCCGTGCCGCTCGCCTCCACGATCACCGCGATCGTGATCGCCGCGCCCAGCACCGGCATCAGGACGTGGCGCCACCAGCTCACCGGGCCACCCCGGCGCCGTACGGCGAACCAGGCCACCACGCTCGCGTGCAGCAGCGTGAAGGCGGTGAGCGCGCCGATGTCCACCACGGACACCAGATGGTCCATGCCGTCGCTCGCGCGTGCCGCCCACACCGCCGCGACCAGCGTGACGACGGCCGCGCAGAGCAGCGCCGGGCGCGGAACCCCGGAGTCCGTCTTGGACAGGGCCCGGGGCAGCCGGCGGTCCCGGCCCATCGCGAACAGCAGCCGCCCGGCCGCCGCCTGCCCGGCCAGCGCCGCGAACGCCGCGCCGATCGCCTTGCTGACGGCGACGAGATCGTGCAGCCAGGTACCGACCGACACGTCGACGGCGTCGTAGAAGGCGGACCCCTGTTTGCCCGGGTCGGCGGCCAGTTCGGCCGAGGTGGTCGGTTCCAGCAGGGCGACCAGGTAGGTCTGGACGATGAAGAGGAACCCGGCGAGCGCGAGGCAGAACAGCACCGCGCGGGCGACTTTCTGCGAGCCCCCGGTCACCTCCTCCGCGAACGAGGCGATGGCGTCGAAGCCCAGATAGGACAGCACCGCCACCGACACCGCGCCCAGCACCGCCGACAGTGCGAACGCCCCTTGCGAGCCGTCCCCGGACAGCGGCGACAGCCACCCCCGCTCGGCCCCGTCCCGCGCCAGCACCACGATCGCCGCCACCACGAACACCAGCAGGACGACGATCTCCATCACCAGCACCGCGAAACCCACCCGCGCGGCGGCCCGTACGCCCCACAGATTCAGCAGCGTCGTGATCACGACGGCGATCGCCGTCCAGATCCAGCGCGAGACCTCCGGGACGAGCGCCTCCATGGCGATCCCGGAGAAGAGATAGGCGACGGCCGGGATGAGGAGATAGTCCAGCATCGCCATCCACCCGGCGATGAAACCGACGTCCCTGCCGAGCGCCACGCGCGCGTAGGCGAACACCGAGCCCGCCAGCGGAACCACCCGCACCATCTGCGCGTAGCTGAACGCGGTGAACGCCATGGCGACCGTCGCGACGATGTACACCAGCGCGACCGCCCCGTGCGAGCGGGCGTCCAGGGTGCCGAAGATGCCGACGGGCGCCATGGGGGCGATGAACAGCAGGCCGTAGACGACCAGATCCCGGAAGCCGAGACTGCGCCGCAGCCGGTGCTGCTCGTCGGCCGGGGGAGCGGTGGTGCCGGTGTCGGACATCAGTTCCTCCGCGAGTCGGATCAACCGGGCGAAAAGCCGCGTCGCACGGCGTCCCGCCCGGCTCGGGGCAAGTCTCCCGGTGAACCGCCACGGACACGCTCCGGACCCGCCGAACGCCCCCGTACGATGGTTCGCATGACTGCTTCGACTGGCCGCCGTGTCCTGCTCGCCGCCCCCCGTGGCTACTGCGCGGGCGTGGACCGCGCGGTGATCGCCGTCGAGAAAGCCCTGGAGCAGTACGGGGCCCCGATCTATGTCCGGCACGAGATCGTCCACAACAAGTACGTCGTGCAGACCCTGGAACGGAAGGGCGCCGTCTTCGTCGAGCGGACGGAGGAGGTCCCCGAGGGGAACATCGTGATGTTCTCCGCGCACGGCGTGGCCCCCGTCGTGCACGACGAGGCCGCGCGCGGCCGGCTGGCCACCATCGACGCGACCTGCCCGCTGGTCACCAAGGTCCACAAGGAAGCCGTCCGCTTCGCCCAGGACGACTACGACATCCTGCTGATCGGCCACGAGGGCCACGAGGAGGTCATCGGCACCTCCGGCGAGGCCCCCGACCACATCCAGCTCGTGGACGGGCCCGAGGATGTCGCCAAGGTCGAGGTGCGGGACGAGTCGAAGGTCGTCTGGCTCTCCCAGACCACGCTCTCCGTGGACGAGACCATGGAGACCGTCGACGCCCTGAAGGAGAAGTTCCCGCAGCTCATCTCCCCGCCGAGCGACGACATCTGCTACGCCACGCAGAACCGCCAGCTGGCCGTGAAGCAGATGGGCGCCGAGGCCGACCTGGTCATCGTGGTCGGCTCCCGCAACTCCTCCAACTCCGTGCGGCTGGTCGAGGTCGCCAAGCTGGCCGGCGCCCGCGCCGCGTACCTCGTGGACTTCGCGAGCGAGATCGACGAGGCGTGGCTGGAGGGCGTGACCACGGTCGGCGTCACCTCGGGCGCGTCCGTGCCGGACGTGCTGGTCGAGGAGGTCCTGGAGTTCCTGTCCCAGCGCGGGTACGGGGATGTGGAGCTGGTCAAGGCCGCCGAGGAGTCGATCATCTTCTCGCTGCCGAAGGAACTGCGCCGGGACCTGCGCGAGGAGGCGGCGGCGCTGGTGGCGGAGCGGGGTGGGGCGGGGGCGGGGGAGTAGCCGGTGGTCGTGGGAGGGGAGCCGATGGTCGTAGGGGTGGGGTTGCCGGGGCCGCCGCCCGGATCATCCAGTGGACGATCTGCGTCATCTGAACCATCCAGATCGTCCGGACCATCCAGATCATCCGGATCATCCGGGAAGTGACTGTCAGTGGTCCGTCGTAACGTGGAGCCATGCAGATCTTCGGCGTGGACATCGGCGGATCCGGCATCAAGGGCGCCCCTGTGGATCTCGACAGGGGCGAGCTGACCGAGGAGCGCTTCAAGGTGCTCACCCCGCACCCGGCGACGCCCGACGGCGTGGCGGACGGGGTGCGGCAGGTCGTGGCGCACTTCGGCTGGACGGGCCCGGTCGGGCTGACCTTCCCGGGTGTGGTCACCGGCGGTCATACGGTCCGTACGGCGGCCAATGTGGACAAGAGCTGGATCGACACGGACGCGCGCGCGTTGTTCAGCGGGGTGCTCGACGGGCTGCCGGTGACGGTGGTCAATGACGCGGACGCGGCGGGCGTCGCCGAGATGGCCTTCGGCGCCGGGCGCGACCGGCAGGGCACGGTCATCCTGCTCACCTTCGGCACCGGCATCGGCAGTGCCGTCTTCGCCGACGGCGTTCTCGTGCCCAACACCGAGCTGGGCCATCTGGAGCTGCATGGCCATGACGCCGAGAAGCGCGCCTCCAGCAAGGCCAAGGAGGACCACGATCTGACGTGGGAGCACTGGGCGAGCCGGGTCCAGAAGTACCTCGCCCATGTGGAGATGCTGTTCTCGCCCGAGCTGTTCATCATCGGCGGCGGGGTGAGCCGTAAGTCCGACAAGTTCCTGCACCTCATCGAGGGCATCCAGGCGGAGATCGTGCCGGCCCAGTTGCAGAACAACGCGGGGATCGTGGGGGCGGCGATGCGGGCGGCGAAGGCGGAGTAGCCGGGGCCCAGCGGGTGCGTGACCGGCCCGGCTCTGTGGCTCGCTAACCCGTGGGCACGCGGCGCCGCTCGCCGCCCGCCCGCCGCCGCGCCATGAGCCGTACCTTGCGTACGGTCGCGATGGACCCGGCGATCAGGGTGCCGCCGTAGAGCCAGCCGGCCTCGGTGGCGAGGGCGGTGAACAGGCCCATCAGCCGGGGGAAGACACCGTCGCCCTCGGCGATGGGCAGCAGCCCGACGGCGAAGGCGATCGGCACGACGACGGGCGCGGTCACCAGATCGCCGGGCCGTACCCACAGCGCGGTCAGCGCGCACACGGGCAGGAACAGCACCCCGTACACCGTCACCGAGCTGTCGAACAGCAGGCCGATGAGGAAGGCGAGGGTGAGCATCACGGCCGTGCAGAACAGCCCGGCGCCGAGCCCGGTCAGACGGGGGTCGGGGAAGCGGCGCGCGGGCGTGGTGGCCGGTGGGGGAGCGGGACGGCGCAGGGCGGCCGGGCGGCGCTGCGGGGCACGGTCACGGGCGGGGCCGCTGCCTGCGGACCGGGCCCGGGGCGGCGCGGGGCGCGGGGGGCCGTCCGGACGGGCGGGGGAGTCCCGGCCCGCCTGGGGCGGCAGCGGCGGCACCCGGCGCGGCTCGGACCTGCCGGTTCGGCTCGGCCGGCCGGGCTGGGCGGACTGGCCGGTCCGGCCGGACTGAGGGGGGCGCGTCCTGTGTTGCTCCACCGGACCAACTCTGGTCGGTTTATGTGCCGAATAGGCCGACAGACACGCCGATGGGGCGAGCTTGGCCAAGCGTTCGAACGGGGCGTCGGGGGGTTGGGGGGCACCCCGTAGACTGGTGGATCGGCCAGCCGATGCCGGCCCCTTTCCTCTCCAGATCTTCTCCAAGCCCTCGAATCCCTTCTCCAGACCCTCAAGATCCTCGAAGACCTCCAGGCCCTCTCACTCTCACTTACGGGAAGACGCAACGTGTCGCTCACGATCGGAATCGTCGGTCTGCCGAATGTCGGCAAGTCGACCCTGTTCAACGCCCTGACCAAGAACGACGTGCTCGCGGCCAACTACCCGTTCGCCACGATCGAGCCGAACGTGGGCGTGGTAGGCGTCCCCGACCCCCGGCTCGCGAAGCTGGCGGAGATCTTCGGTTCCGCGCGGGTGCTGCCGGCGACGGTGGACTTCGTCGACATCGCGGGGATCGTGCGGGGCGCGTCGGAGGGCGAGGGCCTGGGCAACAAGTTCCTGGCGAACATCCGCGAGTCCGACGCGATCTGCCAGGTCATCCGCGCCTTCAAGGACGAGAACGTCGTCCATGTGGACGGCAAGGTCTCCCCGAAGGACGACATCGAGACCATCAACACCGAGCTGATCCTGGCCGACCTCCAGACCATCGAGAAGGTCCTTCCGCGCCTCCAGAAGGAGTCCCGGATCAAGAAGGACCTCGCGCCGAAGGTCAAGGCGGTCGAGGAGGCCCAGGGCATCCTGGAGCGGGGCGACACGCTCTTCGCGCACGGCATCGTGCAGGGCAGCGAGCGCGCCGAGCCGCTGCACGACCTGCACCTCCTGACGACGAAGCCCTTCCTCTACGTCTTCAATGTCGACGAGGACGAACTGGTCGACGAGGGCTTCAAGGACGCCCAGCGCGCGCTGGTCGCCCCCGCCGAGGCGATCTTCCTCAACGCCAAGCTGGAGGCGGACCTCGCGGAACTGGACGAGGCCGACGCCATGGAACTCCTGGAGTCCGTGGGCGCCGAGGAGCCCGGCCTCGCCACCCTCGCCCGCGTCGGCTTCACCACCCTCGGCCTCCAGACCTACCTCACCGCGGGCCCCAAGGAATCCCGAGCCTGGACCATCAAGAAGGGCGCCACGGCCCCCGAGGCCGCCGGAGTCATCCACACCGACTTCCAGAAGGGCTTCATCAAGGCGGAGGTCATCTCCTTCGCCGACCTGGTGGAGACGGGATCGGTGGCGGAGGCCCGGGCCAAGGGGAAGGCGCGGATGGAGGGGAAGGAGTATGTGATGCGGGATGGGGATGTGGTGGAGTTTCGGTTCAACATCTAATTTAATATTCAACTAAATTTCGTCCTGTATAGCCGCAGGTCAAGAGGGGTCCATCAACTCAAGACGGGCCCCTCTTGTGGGTCCATCGATGGCCGGACGGTGGCTTGGCGCTGGATGCTGTCCCGGAGGGTCGGATCGGACCACCTGTCGGCACCTGTGGTCACCCCCGGGATGCTGTCCCGTGCTGACATTGTGTTTTGCGCGGAAACGTCCCGAAGCGCGTCGAAGTGCCGAGGGTGGCGGATGTGGGAACTGACTGCCCCACTGCAAAACCTCTCGCCCTGGAGCCGACGGACGCAAGAGTCGTCAATAACCTGCAGGGCTAGCCGAGGGGCGTCCATTCTGGGTGCATGACTCAGCCCGATCACTCCTCTCCGCAGCGTGGCGCGCCGAGGATCACGGCGGTGACGCGACGCGTCATCTTTGACTACCTGCGCGGTGACGGGGGTCCCTGGTGGGGACAGCTCGAGGAGACGTGCTTCCTGGAGGGTCTCTACGACCTTGACGGGCTGCCGTCAACGGATCGCAGGTTCGCTACTGCACGAGCCGACATCATCCAGCACCGGATCACCAATCCAATGGACTGGCCCGACGACTGGATCTTCGAGGATCCGCGATTCCAACTCCTGGAAGGCCCGGACCAGATACTCCTCAACTTTCTGGCACGACTTGTGCATCCAGAAGTACAGTCCGACGTAGATCAGTCGACACAGCGTGTTGAGGACCTGAATCGGCTCCTGGGGCCGGACGGCTGGACCCTCCGTGTCTTCGAGTTCCTCTCGGGCCGGCCGATCTACACGCCGATCCCGACAGATGCCACCGGACCGCTGGTATCGCTGCCAGTCGAAGACGACGACGCTGGGAAGCTCGACCTCATCCTTGGGCAGACCTACAGCCTCCTTGACCGGGACGGTGAGGAAGAGGCGCGAGACCTGCTTCGTGCTGCCGTGCTCTCGCTGCGCCGTGACGGCGGCTTCTATCACCCCATGCCCGGTGACGGATGGACGACCAGCACTTATGAGGCAGTCCTAGCGGCGGATCGTGCGCTCTTGTCAGAGTTCACGAAACCAGTCATAGATGCGATCTGGGCTCGGCTCGAATCTCTCCTCACGTGGCTCCAGCGAGAGGATGTGCAGTCCCTCGTAGTCGAAGGCGAGGTTAGGGCGCTGCCGGCCATCCCGGCAGACTGGAGGAACGAGGCAGCCTAGCCTGTTGCGCGGGCCGGTAGAGGCTTTGGTATCAGCTTTCCGACCTCGGAGTTCGACGTCACACGGCAGGATCTTTCCGACCTTGAGGTCCGCGGTAACGGATACACCTACTTCTACGACACCCGCACCCGTCGCAGGATCACAGATTTCCTGCTTGATGACCGGCCGCTGGTAGCAACGCTGTGCCAAGTCACCCTCATCAATAGGGACGGCGTCCTCTCACCCAGGATCAAACTGTGGAAGAAGGACAAGAACAAGGCCGCGAGGACTGTGGTCATGGAAGCCATCCCTGGTACTGATTCCACTCAGGTCATCAAAGCGCTCGTCGATACCAACGATGTCCACGAGAACTTTTGGAAGGTCATCTGCTTCATCCAGAAATGCGTTGGGTTGAACAACATCCCTGGCGGTAGCCGACGGCTAATTGTCGGCGATGAGGCAGAGCTGGCTCAGCTGCTAGCCGACCAGGACCGCAGGACCCTGCTCGAAGCGCTCAGGAGCGCCGTCGGCGGCACGCTCACAGATGAGGACATTAGGTGGATCAGCAACCGAAAGTCACAACTACAGCGATTCGAAAAATTGTTGACCAATCCGGAGTTCTTTGAGCGAGAGCTTGGGCGGACGGCGGGGCCGGAGGCGGTCTGGCAGGGCTTCTTTGAAGAGAACCCGTGGATCTTTGGTTATGGCCTCAACCTCGTCGCATGTGAACCTCTCGACGATGGCAAGCTGGAGCGTATTACGACTGGTGCGAACATCTTCACAGGGGCTGGCAAGCGCAGTGACGCCGTCATGCGCTCCAAGGGCTTCATCAGCAGCCTGCTGCCTTGTGAGATCAAGACCCACTTGACCCCCTTGTTGGCCAACGCCCCGTATCGGCCCCCGGACGTCTATCAAGTCTCCAAGGACGTTGTCGGAGCAGTGGCGCAAGTCCAGAAGACTGCCTACAAGGCCCTGCGGCTGGTCACAGGCGAACTGCACAGGCTCTACCGAGACGATGGCGCACCGACGGACATCGAGATCTCCACCATCCGTCCCCGATAGGTGCTGGCGATCGGAAGCCTCAGCGAGTTCGCGGATCGCGGAGGGGCGAACGCAGAGAAGATCACTTCATTCGAGCAGTACAGACGATCTATCCAGGACGTCGAAGTGATCACCTTCGACGAGCTATACGAACGGGCGTGCTTCATCGTTAAGGACTACTGAAAGCGTGCCTGGGCGTGTTAGTTGAGATCAGCGACCCTGCTGGGCGGTTGCATCTTGGGTTGCGTGTGACTGGAAAAATGCCTGCGCGCGACGGACGAACTCAGATTCTCCGTGAGAGCGCAGCACTGCGCGAGCTCGCGGTGCGATCTGGTAACACCACTTAGGCGAGGTAGCGGGGCGATTTGGTTGGTCAGGATTCAGAACGACTAGTCCGGCTTCGACAAACTGAAGTAGAGTAAACCGCCGGATCGTTTCCCGGCTATTTGGTTTGTAGTCCTTGCCGTATACCTCGCGAACCCACTGCATGATCTCCACCATGCGCAAAATGGGCGCATCGGATTCCCGCCACTCGGCTTCCGGGTTAAGTTTCAAAAGGGCGAGTAGGACCAGGGCGGAGCGCTCATTGGAGCGTTCGGCATCGAACCCGAACAAGCTGAGGGCTTGGCGCGCCTCCTCGATGCGTCGAGTCTGTGTGCGATCACGCTTGGGAAAGATCGAGTTCCTAGCCGCATGGTCGGCGTGCTGGGTTGATGCTTGCCTGCCGATCAGGTTTGCGTGCCCGTCTCGGGCTGCCTGCTCTCTTCTGGCCTGCTGGAGGCGCTGGTCGGCCGCCGTTGCCAGCGCAGACTCTGCCTTCCGCCGAAGTTCCAGCCAGTGACCAGAGTCCCCACCCCATGCCCTTACCGTGAGCTCTAGGGAATCTCGGCCGGGCAGCTGCTTCCCAGCCAGCCACGCGTAGTAGGTAGTCCTGGTTACCCCTACCTGATCACAGGTGGCTCTTGCGCTGCCAGCGGGACCAGCGGCATCCCGGAGCTTGACGAGCTCCATGGCGAACGCATGAAGGGGGTCAATGGGGTTGAGTGGCTTCGGCCTTCTTCCCATGGTTCACCTCCGATAGTGCTAAATAGTCCTGAGTAGTTCGTAGGTAGTTGTGAATCATAGCTGCAGCCTATGCCTGGAGTGGATGCTCAAGCCGTTCAGCTTCACTCGCCCGTACAGCGGAGGTCCTAGGTGCATCTGTCGTTCAGCGTCAGGGTGTTGCTCGTCTTGGCGGCGGCACTCGCATCGATCAACGTGGGACTGCTCGCTGGCATCCTCGCCCGTGCTGAAGGGGCGCGCATGCCGAGCTGCATCGTGCGCGGAGGAGCCGCGTGTGGTGCCTCGCTTAGCCTGTTCGTCCTGCTTCTCGTTAGCTTGGGAGCTATGGGGTGACCAAGGTGTCGAAGGGCGTGTTCGTACGTCGACGTAGGAAACGGGGGATTCTCTTAGGGGTGCGCGGTGAGTTGGTCAGCAAGTTTCGTGCGGACAGGAGGAATCTTTGACGCGCCATGGCGGTGAACAACCCAGGCTGACAGGGCCTCGGGGAAATGTCGGTCTTCCAAAATGGACGCGAGTGGCGTTTCGGCCAGACCTTCTAGGGTACGGAGCACCTCTGGGAAGTCTGCCCGGTGAAGTCGCACGGCTGTGCGCGTGGCGGCCTCGACCTTCTCGAGCCGTACCTGGTCATGCCATCGGATGAGGCCGGAGATAAACATCTCGCAGGCATCCGCGCGGCCTTTCCGTAGGTCGTCGCGATTCAGCCCAAAGACCTCGATGCTGTGCCTACCCTTGGGCGTGCGGCATTTTAGCTCGCCCGTCCTCGGTAGTAGCTTCAGATGGTCCGCGGGGTCGTCCACGGTTGGGTCGATGAGCAAGCAATCGCCAGTTTCGGGATCGCAGGGAAAGAGGTGGCGTTTCTCGTTGCTGTTGCAGTGAGAACAGGCCAGCAGGTGATTATCCCAGCAAAAGGTGCGAAGCGGGCTACGAGTCTTCGGCTCGAAGTGGTCGATGTCGGTACCCCGATTGTCCAGGCAGTACATGCAACGAATGCGGCCGGGAGCCATCTGCTCGAGTAGCCCTTTGATCTGCCTTCGGGCAGCTCGCGCAACCTTCCACTGGTCATCTGCTGCCGTGCTTGTGGCTCCTGCGCCCTGGATCTTCTGTGTGCGAAAGTCGCAGAGCTTGGTCATCGCGTCAGTGGCAGGCAGGCGCTGGACGGAGATCACTCGTCACCTGCGAGGTGCGCCGCCATCTCATAGACCCGTGCGGTGCGGGAACTCGACAGCTTGGCCGCCAGGTCCTTGTACTCCGTGACTTCGTCGGCATTCGCTTCCTCGTCGAAGACCTTCTCTTCGAGATGGACGAGCCGCTTTCGCAGGTTGTCTGCGCGCTCGGAGTACGGGGTCTCTAGGCCAAAGAGCTCAGAGAGAACGGCATCTTCGCCGCTGCCGTACACGATCCGCTGATACAGGTCCGGTGCTACGACCTCAGGTGCTCGCTCTTCCTCAGGTCCCGGCAGCCGAATAAGTCCACCTGGATCAGCGGCCTGGCAGATGTAGGGGCTATGGCTGGTCACGATGAACTGGATCCTTGGAAAGTGACACTTCAGCCAGTCGCCAATCGCCCGTTGCCAGGTGACGTGCAGATGGGCGTCCACCTCGTCGATGATGACCACTCCTGGCATCCGCACGATTGGACGGCCGGTGTTGTTGGTCCCGGTGTCGAGGGTCCCGTAAGCGGTCTGGAGTTGTCGGACTATGTCGAGGACCAGGGCCACGACGGTTCGGAAACCGTCGCTCATCTCTCTTAGGGGATAGGCCCGGTCTGGGGCGTCGGCTGGCGCCACCCACAGTCCTTCGGACGAGACCCGCAGCGCCCGGAACTTGTTGGGCAGCAGGCCGTCGGAGAGCAGCTCTTTAACGGTATCCAAGAGCTGGGTGGCCTCCTTGCTGCCCTCCAGGCTCCGCAGCTGCAGCTCCTTGAGCCAGCTGACGCCCTCGGAGAGCGAGGCGTCCTCGTGGAAGAGCGAGGCCATCCGTCCCGCAGGTCCCGGCGAGAGCATGAGCCGTTGAGTCTCCCCACTGCCACCCATCAAGCGTCGGAAGGGGCCGTATGCGGCACAGAACCAGCCTTGCGGATTGTCAGACCATGGGCCGCGCTCGGCTGACGGAGACCCGTACTTGACGCCGTCGTATGGGGATAGTGAGGGCTGTACGGGGCCGCCGAAGGCGCTGTGCTGCAGGCCGTTGGCGTTCGGTAGTGTCCAATCCAGACCGAGTATCATGCGGCCGTCCGGTCCTCGGCCTCGGCCGGTGAGCTGGTCGACTGCGTAGTCAGGTGAGACAGCAGCCTGACACCAGGCGGCTGTCTCACCAGTAGTGATCCAACCGCCGAAATTCTGGCTGAGGGCACGAGCCACCCGCGGGCCAGCGAGCGCGAGGGCCAAGGCGCGCAGGAGCGTGGACTTTCCGGAGCCGTTGCGCCCCGCGATTACGGTCCAACTGCCGCCATCGCCGGGCTGGGGCAGGGCGAGTGCGTCAACAGCACGGGCTCCATGGAAGCCTCGGACATTGGAGAGGCCGAACTCTGTAACGTACACCCAACCCTCCTTGTCGATCGTGCGTTCCCCCAGCGGGGCGGCAGTGTCAGCCTCTCATGAGCTGCTGACACTGCTATATGCCTCAGCTCAGCCGCTTCGGACAACTCCCCGTCGAGACACTCTCAGCCCTCCCGCAGTGCGAGATTCAGACCTCGCTACCAGCGTTTGCACGCTGGTAGCGGCCGGATGTCAGGCCAGATCGTCCGCGATGACCTCAGTCTGCTTCAGGACGCGTTCGACCGCGTCCGGCTCCTCGTCCGGCGGATAGCCGAAGAAGTTGAGCAGCAGTTTGACCTTGGCGCGAATGCGATCCCGGGCTTGGCTTTTGACACGCCAGTCAATAGTGACGTCTCCCGCGACCTGCTCGTACAGCTTACGGGCGATCTTGGACAGGATGTCCTGTCCCATTTCCAGGGCCTTCGGGTTGGCAGCGATGGCGTCGTAGAAGGCCATCTCGTGTTCGGACAATCCGAGTTCGGCAGCAAGTGCGCGGGAAACGGATAGCTCCTGGGCCATCTCGACAAGGAGCCTTGCTGCCTCGGCAGAGCCGATGAGGCCGTTATGATAGCGGTTCATCACCGCCTTCATCGCTTCGGAGTACTCCTTCTGTCGCGTGAGGTTGCTCGGGTGCGCTTCCTGGATTTCGCGGGCGATTGCGTCCCGCAGGGCCTTGAGTGCCAGGTTCGGATGGCGGCTGTCCCTGAGCTGCTGCACGAAGCCCGCGTCGAGGTGAGAAAGATCGGGTTTGGTGAGGCCGGCGGCGTCGTAGATGTCCACGACGCCGTCCGCGGCCACCATCTCAGCGTTGAGCTGCTCGATCATGCGGCGGACATCCGCTTCTGTGGCCAGGCCGAGCTGCTGCCGATGTTCCGCGGCCAGCTTCTGGTAGGTCGTACGTAGGGTCGCGAAGAAGTGGATGTCGGGCAGCAGGTCTTGCACGTCGGGGTGGGTGGGGCAGAGAGAGAACGCCTGGGAGAGCAGGCGGCCGAAGTGCAGGAAGCGCTGTGCCCGGGTGGGCTCGCCTGGCGGCAGGGCCGGCTCGGCGGTTTCCAGGAGGTCCAGGGCCTCACGGAGCGCCTCGCGGTGTCCGACATCCCGCAGAGCCGTGCGCCAGGGGCAGTCCCGCAGTACAGCATCGACCTTGCTGTGCATGCCGCGTACAGACTTGACCGCCTCGGTGATGTGCGCGCCGATGGTCTCTTGCTCCTGGTCAGCCTCCGAGTACGTGGCCAGCGCGTATTTGAGTTCTCTGGCTACGCCTAGGAAGTCCACCACTAGGCCGGAGGGCTTCTCGTCCCAGGTGCGGTTGACGCGCGCGATGGCCTGCATGAGGGCGGCGCCGCGCATGCGGCGATCCAGGTACATGGTGTGCAGGGGAGGGGCGTCGAAGCCTGTCAGCCACAAGGACTGAACGATGATCAACTCAAGTTCGTCTTCAGGTTTGCCGACACGGTCTTGGATCTTCTTGAGCTGAGTCGGGGTGCGCACGTAGTCCGCGATGTCGGGTGTGTCCCTGCCGGGATTGCCGGTGAAGACCACCCGAATCTTCCCGGAGTCGTCCGGGTAGAACTCGGTCTCAGGGTCGGGAGTACCGGTCCACTCCCCGCGGCGTTCTGCCAGAGCTCGGAAGAGGCGGGCGGCGCTACGGCGTGAGGAACAGACGATCATGGCCTTGCCGGGACTGCCCGTAAGTTTGATCATCTCCTGGCGGCGGATGTCCCAGTGGGAGAGGATCGTGTCGGCGATGGAGCCAATACGTTCGGGGGCACCAATTAGGTCCTCGAAGCGGGCAAAGATATTGCGTGCCCGGGCTTGCTCTTCCGCAGTGAGCCCTTCGACGAGCCCTTCGGCCTTGGCGTTGAGCTCGTCCAGGTCTATCCCTGCGGGGAGATTGACCTTGTGCAGGATCGGCTCATAGAAGACGGGCACGGTCGCCCCGTCGTCGACGGCCTGTGTGAGGTCGTACGTGTGGATAGTTGGCCCGAAGACCTGGTGAGTGGAACCAGTCCGGTTGTCGATGGGGGTGCCGGTGAAGGCGATGAAGGTGGCGTTCGGTAGGGCGTCGCGGAGGTTTCGGGCGAAGCCATCCTCCAGGTCATAGTGGCTACGGTGGGCCTCGTCGACCACAACGATCACGTCACGTCGGTCTGTGATGACGGCATGCCGGGCGCCGGCCTTCCGTTCCTCCTCGCTCACCCGGAACTTTTGAAGCGTGGAGAAGACGATGCCCCCGCTGTCTGCTCGGCGGGTGAGTAGCTCGCGCAACTGGCTGGCCTTGGTTGCCTTCTTCGGGCTACCGCTGACCATTTCTAGGCTCTTGCTCTGCGCGAAGGTGTCGAAGAGCTGGGAGTCCAGGTCGATGCGATCTGTGAGCAGCAGAACCGTGGGGTTCGGGACCTCTGGGATGGTGGCAGCGAGTCCTGTGTAGAAGAGCATCTCCTCGCTCTTGCCCGCGCCCTGGGTGTGCCAGATGACGCCGGCTCGACCGTCAGTGGCGACGGCTGAGGCAGTGGCGGTGATCGCCTGTCTCACCGCAACATACTGGTGGGCCTTGGCAAGTTTTACGGTGTCGACCTCGCCGCCCATCCCCTCGGCGGAGAACGAGAGGAAGTTCGCGATCAGGTCGAGGAAGCGATCGGGCTCGAGGGCGCCGTGGACCATACGGTCGAGCGCCAGGTCGTCGTTCCGCTCGTGCTTGCGGAGGAGAGTACCGTCCGCCTCCGCGTGCCAGGGGGCCATGTGCTGCCAGGGGGTATGCGGCGTGCCAAGGCGGGCGGTTATCCCGTCGCTCGCGAGCGAGAGGAGCAGCGTACGAAAGACGCGGTCGAGTTTTAGCTCGCGGCGGTAGTTCTGGATCTGGTCGTATGCGGAACGGGAATCGTCCGTGCCGCCCGCTCGCTTCAACTCGATGATCGCGAGCGCGATTCCATTGACGTACAGGACGATGTCGAATATGAAGACGCGTCCTCGGGCTCCCTTGACGCGGACCTGGTTCGCAGCGACGAGATCGTTGCCGTGAGGGTTGGTGAAATCGACAGGGCGGACAGTGACATGTCGTTCTTGCTGAGTGACGGGGTTGTTGTAGGACACCTTCACGCCGGCCTTCAGGCGCTGGTAGAAGCTCCAGCTCAGGCGCACCTCGTTTGCTGGGAAGGTGTCGAGCAGCCGCTCGATCGCGTCTTCTACCGCGGACGAGGGCAGCTCAGGGTGGCGTGATGTTATGGCCGCGCGCAGGCGGGGGTAGAGGATGAGGTCGTCCCACCCCTTCCGGTGTCCATCACGGGGGCGAAGATCCCTACCCCGGACGTGCTGCCAGCCGCGCTCGGCGAGCTGATTTAGTGCGTGGTGTTCCCACTCCTGCTCGGACATGGCACGGCCGGCGGCCGTGCCGATCTCCATACCTGCCTCCATTTCCACCGCGTCCATTCCCCCTTCGGTGGTCATGTGGCGTCCCCCGCGATGCGTTCAGCGTCTTTGACGCGGATCTTTCCGGTGACGAGCTGGGGTAGCAAGGTGTCGCGGAGGGAGGCAAGGGTGTCGTTCTCGCGGCGCGTGGCTTCAGACTGTTCCTGCATCGGGTCGCAAACCCTGCTGAACTCGGCGAGGTTAGCGGGCGTGGGAACGGTAATCCGGAGTGAGCGAATATCGCGAAGGCTCAGGTAGTCGGCCATATCTGTCTGGCCCTTGAGTCCGCCTGCTTGACTCCAGAATTCCTTTCCCTGGAACCAATGGAGCAGGTAATGAGGGGAAACTGGGCTGTTGTCTGCAAGGCGGAAGTAGCAAACCTGTGGACTGTAGACGAACTGTGGTTGGTCAGATTCGATAATCGCTACGCGGCCGACGGTTCCCTTCGTGGTCAGGACGACATCGCCTCGCTGGGATACCTTTGGCCCCATGGCGGCCCTATACGAGTTGCTGACGAAATGCGTGAATTTGGGTGCGATAGCCCCATGTCCGATATCGGCTACCCGAAGGATCGGGAGTCCTGGCTTTCCGTGTTCGGACTGCTTGGTGCGGTACCCGTCTCCGAGAGTTATGAATTCACGCTTCACCAGTTCGATCAGCGTGTGGGGTGGGGTGTCAATATTGGCGCGGTTGATGATGCGCTCATGCCAGGCTGAACAGAATTTGTTGAGCGTTTCGAGCCGACGCTCATTAGCCGCAATCTTATCATCGAGGGCGCCGAGGACTTCGGCGATGGCTTTTTGTTCTTCCAGGGGAGGGACTACCACAGTCATCCTTCGGAGGTGGCTTGGTCCGAAATGGCGAATTACACTTCCGGACCCCTCCGCTTCGATCTGAGCCTTGAAGGATGGTGAGGTGAGAGCGTGAGCGATGAAAGCTGGCAGGATCGCGGATCCGCGTGGGCGGAACCGAATGATTCCTGTATAGGGAATTGCGTCGACCCCGTCGGATGTCACTGTTGCAGTCTCGCCAAGGGAGGCGGATGTACTAAGCAGCACATCGCCTTCCATCAGGCGAAAGTGCGCCCACCTCGTGGAGACCATATCGGGATCCAGGTAATTGCATCCCGTGAGGAGATGGGTCTGCCTCTTGAGGCCTGCTACCCGAACCAGTGGCACGCCAGATTCCCGGAAGTCTTTGGCCATGATTCCAGGCCCTTCCTGGAAATCGAGGACTTCAGTTAGTGGGACGTTGTCCCAGCCATTTCGCGAGCTCGTCACCTTTAGAGCCTCCCCAACTGCTCATCTGCGGCCTTCGCTAGACGCTCCGATTCCGCGAACTGCTTCCGCAGCAGCGCCGTAAGGCGCGCGATTTTCGCCTCCACCGGTTCCGCATCCGGATCGTCCGCGACTTCCGCGGTTCCTACATACCGCCCCGGCGTCAGAACGAAGTCGTGTTCGCGCAACTCGTCCAGAGCGACGGTACGGCAGAAGCCTGCGACATCGTCGTACGTGGGTTCGCCCTCGACGCCCCGCCAAGAGCGGAATGTCCCTGCAATGCGCCTGAGTTCAGCCTCGCTCAGCTCCCTCATCGTCCGCGTAGCCATGAAGCCGAGTTCTCGCGCGTCGATGAAGAGGATCTGGCCCGTGCGTTCCGCCGACACCCATGGCGACCGTGCTGGCCGCTTCCCCTTTCCTTCTGCCAGAAACCACAGGCACGCCGGGATCTGTGTCGACCGGAACAGCTGTCCCGGCAGGGCCACCATGCACGCGACCAGGTCGTCCTCGACCATCGCACGCCGGATGTCGCCTTCGCCGCCTGATTTGCTGCTCATGGAGCCGTTGGCCAGGACGATCCCGGCGCGCCCGCCGACGGCGAGCTTGCTGACCATGTGCTGGATCCAGGCGAAGTTGGCGTTCCCCGCTGGCGGGGAACCGTACCTCCAACGCTCGTCGCCGCTGAGTAGTTCGCCACCCCAGTCGGAGATGTTGAACGGCGGGTTGGCGAGGACTACATCGGCCTTCACGTCACCGTGCTGGTCGTTGCGGAAGGAGTCCGCGGGCTCCTCGCCCAGGTCCACTTCGATTCCGTGGATGGCGAGGTTCATCTTGGCGAGCCGCCACGTCGTCTGGTTCCGTTCCTGGCCGTAGACAGAGACGTTGAACCGGTTGCCGCCGTGCGTCTCCACGAACTTCTCGGCCTGTACGAACATGCCGCCTGATCCGCACGCGGGGTCGAGTACCCGCTCACGCTCCTTCGGTTCCAGCATCTCCACGAGGAGCCGTACCACCGAGGGTGGCGTGAAGTATTCGCCTCCCTTGCGTCCCTCGGCGAGTGCGAACTGCGCGAGGAAGTACTCGTACACCTCACCCATCAGGTCCCGAGCGCCTACTCGCTTTCCATCCAGTGAGATCTGCGACTGGAAGGTCAACTGGTCGAGGAGTCGCACTAGTTCGGCGAGAGTGGGCTCGTCGACTCGACCGCTGTTGTACATCCTTGGGAGGGTGTCCTTCAGAGGCCGGTTGAACTTCTCAATGGTCCCCATCGCGCCGTCGATGACCTCACCGACGCTCGGCCCGTCTGTACTCACCTTGGCATGCTTGAGCACCTCGTTCCACCGTGCTGTCGGTGGCACGTAAAAGATGCCGGCCCCGGTGTACTGGAGCGGGTCCTCGACCGTCTTGCGGATCAGCTCTTCTGGGGCCGTACCCTCCAGTCCCATCCCGGCGAGCATGCCGCCACTCCGCAGCTCCTCCTCCAGCAGCTCCTGCTTCTCCCCCATCGCGTCCGACACGTACTTCAGGAAGACCAGGCCGAGTACGAAGTGCTTGTACTCGGCCGCGTCCAGGCTGCCACGCAGCTTGTCGGCGGACTTCCAGAGGATGGACTTCATGTCCTCCGGCTTGGCTTGCTTCTTCTGGCGGGGTGGCACGGGAGGCTCGCTTCGTCGTCTAGCGGGGATCAGGGAGACGTCTGTCGTGGTCCAGTCTCGTACAGATCTACGCCACATCCGTCGCATCGGCGCAAGGTCGTCACTAATGAATTCGGCCACGACCTACTTGGTTCGTCTCTGCTCGTGCTCTAGCTGGCGACGCAGCTCAGGGTGGAGGGCTCCAGTCCGTTCAAGACGCCTCCATCCTGGCGGCCGCCGTGAGCGGCAGCACAGATAGGGCTTGAAGGTTCGCTGAAAGAGGTGGATTAGCAGCGAATGTCTGGCCTGGTCGGGAGGCAGGGGCAACGATCTTCAGCGCTGGGTCAGATAGCAAGGAGCATGGATGGCGAGCGTCTTTCAGAGGTGCAAGGGGGACACCCGGGATCGAAACTGTCCGTGCGTGCGTCCACGCTGCGGTCACGCATGGACCGTGCGGTACCGGGAGCCGGGCGGAAGACGGGGGCGGCAGAGGGAGAAATCGTTTCCGCGGAGGATCGGCCTGGACGGTGCGGACGCCTTCGCCGCCGGTGTGGAGAAGGGTACGAAGTCTCGCGGCTGCGTCGATCCTGTGCGCGGCGCCATGTCCTTGTCGGTCTGGGCTGGGGAGTGGCTGGAGCGACGAGTTGTCGGCGAGGCGACCCGCCGCAACTACGAAGGGTTCGTCCACAACCATCTCGTGCCGCGCCTTGGCTGTAGGTCCCTGGCTGGGCTGACACGGCGGGACTTTGAGAAGTTCATCAAGGACATCTACCGAGGCGGTGCAGGGCTGGCTGCATCGACAGTGAACGACCGCATGGTGATGGTGGCCGCCATCATGGAGGCGGCCGTCGTGGACAAGCGCATCACGGAGAACCCGGCCCGGGGTATCCGGATCTCCCGCAGGGATGCGCTGGCAGTGGACGAGGACGAAGTTCCGACGTCAGCCGAGGTCGATCTGATCGCTGCGCACATCGCGCCGCGCTTCCGCCTCACCGTCTACCTTCAGTCCGGCACAGGCCAGCGTCCCAGCGAAGCCCTGGCCTTCTCCACCGAGTGCAGGCGGCCTGGCTACGTCAGGATTCGATGGCAGGTCAGTGCCAAGGTGCACCGTAAGGACTGCCAGACACCCTTCGTGCCGCTCAAACATCGGCTGGAGAAGGAGTGCCGAGATGTCCCAACCACCCTGTTCGTTGAGCAGGAGATCGACGCGCACCTCCAGAAGTGGAAGCCGGTGCCCGTCGTTTTTGTTGGGCAGAAGGGGAAACGGATTCGACTTGAGACCTTCTTTGCTCCACGTCAACCTGGCGCTGGCGTGATGCCGTCCATTGCGTCCTACGGCTACCAGTTCAAGAAGGCATGCCTCTCGGCTGGCCTGGTCGATCTGGATGGCAATGCCAAGTACACGCCTCGTAGTCTGCGGCACTTCTTCGCATCCATAGCCCTGGCCAACGGTATGCCGATCCACGAGGTCTCGCGCTGGCTGGGCCATCGCTCGGTCAAGACGACGGTCGACATCTACGGACATCTGCTGCCCAGTGCATGGGATCGCTGCCGGGATGTTCTGCAGCGCGCCATGCGGCCTGTATCCCCAGACGCGACGTCCCAGCCGACAGAGGAGGCGCGCTCGAGCAGCAGCGCCCGAGCTGCGTAGGTGTACGAGGGGCGTCTGTCCTGCCTGGTGCTGGGATTGAACGCCCGTGCTGGGATGGTGCTGGGATGACCCCTATAAAATCCGCGTTTTCGCAGGTGGGAGCTCTGCCCTACAGATTCCGCTTCAATGTGTGACCGGTGAAATAACACCACGTCGGTGACGTGGCGAACATGTGGGTCAGAAGGGGTCGACTCCTCCGGGGGCGGCCCCTTCGTTCATCCCGTGCTGGATCGGTGCTGGATTTCCTGACACTCAGTCACCCTCGCTCAACCCTACCGGTGGGATCGGCGTGACCTGCTCGGTTGTCTGCTCTCCTGGCCTCCGGCGTCGCCAGTGGCGTACTGCCCAACTGGCAGGCTGAGGGCGCCGGAGCTGCCGGACGGGCCCATGCGAGGACTGGGTGAAGAGCTACAGACGCTGCATCGGAAGGCCGGGTTTCCGTCAATGCGGGAATTGACCCGCCGGACGGACGGGATCGGTAGTCACGGGCGCGTGCACGACCTGTTCTCAGAGCCGGTGCTCCCCGACTAAGGTTTCCCCGCGCTGATCGTTCTGATCCTTGCTCAGGGTATTGCTGGCTTGGAAGCTGAGCCTGAAGTGCCTCGGTTTCACATGCTGTGGGATGAAGCGGAAATCGGAGAGCAAGAGAATGCGCCTGGCAATAGCGCTGAATGCGCTGGAGCGACCGACGCTACAGATGCAACGACGTGCTGTCTGTCCTTTGTTGGAGCACTGTCGGAGATGGTTCCCAATCAGGATCCCGAGCGCATGGTTCCTGTCATCATGTCGCTTTGGAACAGTGCTCAGTGGGAACGGAGTAGTGGGATGGAGTGATCTCCACATGCGCAGAAGGCCCCGTGTGAGACGTCTGTTCGTGCTGGATGATCAGGCGTTGGATCAGTCGGCATCAGGTGTCGTAAACGGTGGAGCGATGCCCGACGTGGACGACCCACACCACGAGCTCTCCGTTGTCGATCGTGTAGACGACGCGGTAGTCGCCCACTCGCAGGCGACGGCGTTCTGGCTGTGACACGAGCGCAGTGGTGTTGAAGCCGAGGGGGTCGCTCTCCAACTCGGTCAGTTTGGCCAGGATGCGCAGGGCCGTGTCGCGAGGGATCTTCCGGAGCTCGGCCTGTGCCTCAGGGCGGAAGACGGTTCGGTACTCACTCACCGCGCGCCAGCGTCTCCCTCATGATGTCTTCGATTGGGATACCGGTTGCCGGGTTGGCCATGCGCTCGTCGATGATTCGGTTGATCTCGCGTTCTTCCCACTCCTGGTACTTGCGCAGCACCTCGATCGAGACGACGGCTGCCACCTCCTTGCCTCGACGCGTGATCACTGTGGGTACGTCGTCGCGATCGGCGCGCTCCACGACCTCGGCGAGATGGGCGCGCACGTCGCGGATGGACTCTATGGGCAGCGGCTGCGTCATGCGCTCAAGGGTACCGAGTGTCTCGTGTGTACACAATGCGGGCCGTGGCGCGCGGTCGGGTCTTCTCGCGGTCGCCGTGTTGGATGTGCTGGACGAACTTGCACCGCAAACAAGCAGGTCACGGAGTGTCGGCCTTGTGGAGTCGGGTAGCTGGATGGGGCTGGAACCCTGCCCCCTCGTCATCCGTCATCACCCCTGCTCATGCCTGCCGTGCTGGGATCCGGTGAGGTCCCAGTGCTGGATCGCGGGCCATATCCCCGCAGGGGCGTGCGGGAGGGTTGACGGGCTTCCGCTCGGGTCAGCTCCCGTCGTCCTCGTCCCGTGTGTGAGGTGCGGCCGGCCGGTGCGGGCTCTGCGAGGTGTCCCCGAGGTACGGAGGTGTCACGTCGTCCTCGCTGGTCTCCCACCAGCCCTCGTTCCGTTCGCCTGCGGCGCTCTCCGGCGCCTTTGGCGTGAACGTGTCCGCGCCCGCGTCGGCATCCGGGTCCGCGTCCGCGTCGGGGGACGGCGAGCCCTCCGGGGCCGGGAAGCCCGGCGGCCAGGGTCCCGAGGCACTCCCCACGCCCGAAGACCCATCTTCCGGTTCCTCGCCCCCGCCCTCATCGGGCGTGGTGAGGAGGTTCCGCGTGATGTCCTCGGCGGCCTCGTCCAGCCCCTCAGCCCGCAGGCTCCGCACCACACGGTGTACGAGCACCGTGTATCCGTCCATGCCGGGCTTCAGGCCCACCGCCGTCAGCAACAGAAGCAGCCGATCCGAAACACTCACTTCCTCCTCGCGGTCGAACGTGCCTCCTTCCTGGCCGTCCCCGCCCCACAGCGGGCCCCCGACGGTCTGCGCGTTCCACGCGCCCACTGGCGGGACGAGTAGGTGGCGGAAGAGCTCCGGTACCTCCTCGTCGTTGGCCGCTGCCGAGATCTGGGCGAGCGGGCCGATCATGTCGACCGCCTTCTCGATCTCGTTCTCGTGGCGGGCCAGCCACCACACCACCGCGCTGCCCGCGCTCTTGAGCACGTCGTCACCGAGGTAGCGCCGTTTGTTGCGCTCGTGCTGACGCTCGTACTCCCAGATCTCCTCGTCCTTGCGAAGGTCGTTCAACTTTCGCAGGCGCTCGCGGTCGGCGGGGGCGAGGGTCAGCGTCACATCGGCCGCCAGGGCCGTCACCCGTCCGCTCCGGTCCGGGAGCGGGACGCCCAGTTCCCCCTCCAGGAGGTACCGTGCGACGTTCGCCCGGCCGGGCACCTCGCGGCGGACGATCTCCAGGGCCCGGCTGACGACCGAGGACACGGCGAGCGCAGGGCAGGCGCCGTCGGACCGGTGGGCGTGGTCGGGGACCGGACTCCACCACACGGTGGCGGAGAAGAGGAAGTCGTAGCCGTTTGTCGCGCTCGGCAGTGCCGCGTCTACCACTCGTGTCTCCTGGTACGGCTGCTGCGTCGGCGCCGCAGGCGGCTCGGGTTCCTCGGGCTCGTACGGATCGGCCGACGCGCGGCCACCGCTGAGGACCGTCATCACGAGCAGCAGGGAACCCGAGGCCGTGACCATGGACATGAAGCCCCACAGCAATGCCGACCAGTGCAGGAGGTTTCCGAGCACGGCCGGTGCGAGGCCGCAGAGAGCGACGAACAGCAGGCTGGGAAAGCGGTGTTTCATCGTTCCTCTTCCGTGGTCGGTGGCCTGACGCCCGTACTCTCCGTACTCTCCGTACTCTCCGTGCGGACGTACTGCGCGTGGTCGATGTGCTGCCAGAAGAGGGCGGCGACGGCCGCCCGGGACGGGTGGCGCGCGAGCCCCGCCCAGTTGTAGGCGATGGCGTAGAGGCGGTGGAGAGCCGGTGCGCGGCCGTGCGTCGCCCCGACCAGCACGCCCAGTGCCATCTCCCGCGTACCGTCGCCCGCCACGGCGTCCAGCCAGCTACTCACCAGCGGATTCCAGAGTTCCGTCGGCGGCTGGCAGAAAACTGCCTCCCAGCCCAGGAACAGGTCCGGCCACGGGGGCGGGTCCGGTGCCCGGTCGCTCCTCAACAGCTCCATGAGCAGCCGGAAGTGAGGCTCCGCCCCGCGCGGCTCCCGGCGCGTCCGGTCCCGCACCCGGTCGATCAGCAGCCGGTAGAGCCGCCGGTCGCGACCGGCGAGGTCGAGAAGTGCCTCCTGGGCCTCGCGCGCCGCCTCCCCCTTGCGTACGGCGAGGTAGTGGAGCCGCACCATCGCCTGATCCGGGTGGGTCGAGCCGAGGCTCTGGAGGCAGGCGGTGGTCAGGGTGCGGACGAGACCGTCCGACAGGGGGCCGGACCTCGCACACTGGTACATCCGCTTGCGGAACCATCCCCCGAACCTCTCGTGGCCGAGACCGAGTTCGAGGGCAGCCACGGCTCGCGGGTCGTAGGACGCCCCGGTCGTGTGGTCCGCCCAATGCACCACGAGGTCGAAGAGGTGGTCGGGTCGTCCCACGGCCAGCGACCGCTCGCCGAAGCGGACGACGATGTTCACCCGGTCGTCGGTGGTCAGACCACCCAGCCCGGCGGCCTGCCCGATCCAGTCCCTGAGGTTGTCGCGCACCCCGGGGAAGTTCGCCCAGAAGTAGGTCCGTACGGCGTCGGCGTAGGCCAGCCGCCCGAAGTGGAGCCGTCCGTCCGGGCCCCGCTCGATCCCGAGCGCAGCCAACCGCTCCCCGAAATCCGTTCGCGCGAGCTCGGTCGTCGCCTCTTCCTCGTGCCCTACCGTTCTCATCAGGCCGTGCCACGCCTCGTAGACGGTGTCGGCGCGGGCCTCCTCGAACACCGCCGTCGCGAGAAGCAGGGCCCTCTCCGGCGCGGTGCGGACCGTGGCCACCTGTCGGCCCACCTCACCGGCACGGTCGGTCACCGCGTGCATCGCCTGGTCGAGCCATCCCGCGAATTCGGCGCCGAACCGACCACTGTCGCGAGCGGCTCTCACCAGCCCCGCGAGCTGCGCCAGTTCCTGCATGGGGGAGCGGTCGCACAGGAGCTGGAGGTCGGCGCTTTGCAGGTCCGCGGAGTGGAAGGCCATCCGGTCCATGCGGAGGTACCGGGTGACGACGGCGAGGCCCCGGGGGCGCCCCAGCGTCACCTTGTGCGGGTCGAGATCCGGCGCTTGGGCGTGCTCCAGGCCCGATGGCAGGACGACGGCCATATGAGCCCCCGCCTCCTGGACCTGTGACCGGCGAACGGCCAGGCGGCGCTGCTCCTTGACGTACGCTTCTTCGTCGGTGATCCCGGAGAGGTCGAGGAGGAAGCGGTCCCCTTCACCGGGGGTGAGTTGGCTCTCGTCCTCGTCCGTGGCGGGAAGCTCCTCGAACCGGGTCTCCTCCTTGTCTGTGTCCCCGTCCTCGACGAGCCCGTGCAGCAGCATGATCGCCGCGGCGCGGCGGCCACTGCCGGGCGGAGCATCCAGCAGCACCACCGATCCGGGCTTCTCCAGGCGGTCGGCGGCGACGCGGAAACCCACCGGCCGAACGAACCGGTCGGCCAGATGCACCCGGTCCTCGCGGGCGATCCGGAGGGACCCGACCCCCTTACGGATCATCCAGTCCGGCGCCGCGCCGTAGGAGACGTACTGGTTCCCCTTACCGTTGTTCACCGGGCCGCGCGGATCGCTGACGGTGACGCGGTCCTGTTCGGTCATCGTCCGTCGTCCGAGTGCCGGCGCTCGCGCTCGAAGCGCTGGTGGACCGTACCGCTGTTGTCGCCCGCGGTGAATTGGACCCCGGTGTTGTCACCCTGGAAGTGGGGCGCGTTGTACTGGTGTCCCTGACCGGTGTTCACGGGCCCTTGCGGCTCGTTGACGAAGGTGCCGGAGAGGTCTCCGTTGAGGTTTCCGATGCCGCCACGCACGCGCTGCTCTACGTCGCGTGTGCGCATCCTGGTCTGCTCGCGCCCCTGGGCCGGCTTCTTGCCGGATTTCGCCTCCGCCCGCTCCCGGGCCGCACGGGCGTCGCGGTCCACCGCGCCCAGCTCGGGCAGCAGCCTGGCGAGGGCGTCGCCGAGCGCCGTCAGGTCCGACTCGGCGTTGCGGTGGTCGAATCGCTTGTACTGGCAGTCCGCCAGCTCCCGCAGGCCCTCCGGGAGGATGGCGCGGTCGATCCGGGTGGCCTTTCCGACGAGCACGGGAATCACCAGGGTCCCGCGGTCGAGTGCGGTCTGGATCTCCCGACGGGTCCAGTCCTCCTCGGCTTCGAGGGCGGGGCGGCCGTCGGCTCCCCGCACCTCCGCCCAGCGCAGACCCATCACGGCGAGGAGCGCTTCGCACTCCTCCACAGCCCTGACCAGTTCCACAGGGAAGCGGTGTCCGGGCTGGATCGAATCGCTGGCGAAGAAGATCCGCTCGCCGCCGAACCGCCGGGCAAGCTCCCGGGCGATCATGGTTGCGGTGGATTCCTCGTCGCCTGTGCGGTAGTTGACGAAGACGTCGGGCATGAAGGTTCCCTTCGTGAGAGGAAGACGGGGGTGAATGGGTACGAGCGCGGGGCTGCGGATCGAGGGCCCCGAGGCCCCGGTCAGCCCCGGGCCATGAAGTTCTGGCCGTGCGACGGCATGGCGCGTCCACGGGTGGGTGTATGGATGGAAGTGCGCCGTTGCCCGAGCGTCACTGGTCGCGGGCAGCCCGGAAGAATCAGGCGTGGTGCTACGCGCCGGACGGGGATCAGAGGGGCCCCGCCGGGGATCGTGGGATCCGGGGGGCTGGAGGGCCGGGAAGTCCGGCGAGCCGCGCGGCTCAAGCCGGTGTCGGTCGTGGAGCCGGTGTCAGTCGTGCGCGGGGGCGAGTACCCGTGCCAGCGCTGGTTGCAGATCGCGTACGGCGCGGCTGCTCCGGAACCGGGAGAGTTCGCGCGCGAGACGCCGGATGTCGCTGTTCACCGTCGCCGAGGGTACGGCCGGCATCACCGCCAGGAGTTCCCCGGCGATCGTGCACGCGTGCTCGACCTCTCCGGAGGCGGCGTGGGCCAAGGATCTGCGGAAGCCGTACCGGGCGCGGGTGCGCAACGCGTGCGGCGGGAGGCGGCGGCATTCCCGGTCGAGGATCTCGGCCGCTGCCTTGGGGCGACCGAGGTCATGCAGACACCACCCGGTCGTCATCGCCGCCGGATCGCTGACGTGGGTGGTGCCGATCACGGGCTCGCTGCCGCTGCGGGCATCGTCACTGTCGAGGAGTTCCCGCGCCCTGTCGAGGCTGCGCAAGCAGTCGCGTTCGTCGCCGACGAGCGCGTGTCCCTGCGCCTCCCGCTGGGCGGCGAGTCCCCGGATGCGCGGCGGGAGTTCGTCGCTCTGGGCCCGGCGGGCCAGGGCGACCGTGCCTGTCGCGTCCCCGGCGTAGAGCGTGACCAGGGCGCGTCGCACGAGCGCGTAGGAACCGAGGTGCGGATCGCCCCCGGCGCGCGCCAGTTCGGCGGCCTCACCGGTCCAGCCGAGCGCCGCGCCGCTGTCCCCGGCCTCCTGGGCCATCCAGCCGGTGAACTCCGCGAACCGCGACGCGAGCAGGAGCGCGGGGGCCCGAGTCGCGGACGGGGTGTCGGCGGCCAGCCCGGTGACCGTGTGCGTCTGCGTCTCCAGCAGGGGAAGCAGGACCTTCGGCGCGGTGGACTGGCCGAGCTTTCTTAGCTGCTCGAACTGTGTGCGGAAGGAGGCGAGAAGGGGGTCGGCGGCAGAGGACGCATGACCGCCGAGCTTCAGGCCGAGGTCGATCAGCGCCCCCGTACCCGCCCCGAGAACCGCTCGGCGCCCGACGAGCCAGGGGCTGGGTGTGGCCGGGGTTCCGGTGGGATCCGAGTCGGTCTCGGGACGGACGGCCAAGCGCTGCAACTCGCCCTTCGCGCCGAGGAAGGCGTCGCACCGCCGGGCCAGTTCGGGGGATGCGGAACGCTCACCGCGCTCGACCTTGCTGAGGTGTCCCTTGTCGTAGTTGAGTGCCACGGAGAATTCGGTCAGAGTCAGCCCCGCTTCCTGTCGTAAACGACGAAGTTCCGGGCCGAAAGGCGAAGTTGTGCTCATCGTTAACCTCCCCTTGAACAGTGACCGTGAGAGCCATGCGCCTCACGGGGAGCTTTCGTTCGACATCCACTAATCGACGCCAAGGCCGACGATGAACACCCGGCGTGACGGAGTCGTCGCGCTTGGCATCCGAGAGGGAGTTTGGCACGAGGCGCGCCTCAAGAATCGGGGTTCGACGGGGTTGCCCGTTGCCTCTTCTGCTCTCCGCTCTCCTCCGCCTGTTTCCTTGCCGAGAACGGGGCTGTCCGTGATCGGGGCAAAGTGATCGATAGTAGGCCGTCGCAGGTGGGCAAGTCGCGACCGCCCGAGCGGTTCGCGGAGCGCTCCGGGGCCCGGTTCCTGTTCTACGCGACGACCGTGCGTCCCCTGGGGATGATCTGGCGCGGCTGGCCCGAGACACCCAGGCATCGACGCTGCCGTCGGCGCGGCTCGTGGCTGCCGCGAGGCCGGAGAGCTGGGATGCCGCGTTCGGCGTGCTGGCTGCGGCGTTGCCGGCTGACCGGGAGGCGTGCTGATCATTGATCAGGTGCCGTACCTGATGGATGTCGACGGCGCCTTTGAGGGGATGTTGCAACGGGCCTGGGACCGGGTCCTGGAGACCAAGGCCGGTGCCGCTGGTCCTCATCGGCTCCGATCTGTCGATGATGGAGGCGCTGAACAGCTACGGGCGACCCTTCCATCGGCGCGGCCGGGAGATGGCGCTCGGGTCGCTGAACCCCGCCGAGGTGGGGCGGACGCTCGGGCTGGAACCGGCGGAAGCCCTCGACGCCGCGTTGGTCACCGGTGGGCTGCCGCTGATCTGCGCGGAGTGGCCGCACGGCGCCTGGCTGTGGGACTTCCTCGGTGAGGCGCTGAACGGATCCTGTCTCGGCCCTGCTGGCATCCGCGGAGCGTTCGCTGGCTGCCGATCCCCCCGCAGGCTCAGGCGCGTACGGTGCTGGCGGTGATCGGCAGCGGCGAGCGGACCTTGACGAACATCGCCCGCGCAGCCGGTGGTATCGGGGCCACGCAGCTCCAGCGAGCCCTGGAGTTGCTCACGAACAACTGGGCCAGCCGGCGCGGCCGGGCGATCGAGCCGCTCATCGGCGAGGCGCTTGCCCGGATACTGCCCGCGGTCTCGCGGAGCGGCGTCAATGCTCCAGGCATCGATGCCACCTACGGTCCCGGTGATCGCTTGCTTCCTGGTCGCTTTGAGTGGCGGATTGCGGGCGAGGCGCGGGAGTTGGTGGGCACGATCAGGCCGCAGATGTTGCGGCGAAGCCCCACCCGCACCCTCTCCTTCACTCCTTCACCGCCCCCGCATTGGCCCCCTGCACGAAATACCGCTGGAAGCAGAAGAACAGTGCGGCCACCGGGAGGGTGGCGAGGAGGGCCGCTGCCAGTTTTAGGGGGTACTGGGTGCCGCCGCCCAGGCCGCCGGAGACCATGCGGGCCAGGCCTGTGGTCAGGGTTTCGTACTGGCTGGACTGGGTGGAGACGAGGAAGTGGGTGAACTCGTTCCAGGAGCCCTGGAAGGAGAGGATCGTGAGGGTGAGGAGGGCGGGGCGGGCCATGGGGAGGACCACCGACCAGAAGACGCGGAAGACTCCGGCGCCGTCGACCCGGGCGGCCTCCTCCACCTCCTTCGGGATCGACTCGAAGAACTGCTTCATGACGAAGATGCCGGTCGCGTCCACCAGGAGCGGCAGGATCATGCCGGTGTACGTGTCGAAGAGGCCGAAGGTGTTCAGGACCAGGAAGCGCGGGATGAGCAGGGCGATGTTCGGTACCGCCAGTACGGCGATCACGAAGCCGAAGAGGACCGTGCGGCCCCGGAAGCGCAGCCTGGCCAGCGCGTAGCCCGCCATCGAGTCGAACAGGACCCGGCCCGCCGTCACCACCACCGCGATGAACGCCGAGTTGCTCAGCCAGCGCAGGAAGGGCACCCCGTCGGCGGCCTCGCTCAGACCGAACAGACGCTCGTACGCCGCTGTCGTCGGGGTCGTCGGGATCAGGCCCAGGGGGTTGGCCGCCGCGTCGGGGTCGGTCTTGAAGCCGGTGACCAGTTGGAGGACGAAGGGGAGGAGGTAGAGGAGGCCCAGCGCGGCCACCGCCGTGTAGCCGAGGACGCGTATCGGGGAGGGGAAGCGGGGCAGTACCGGGCGGCCCGGCGCCCGTACCGCCGCTGACTTGGTGCCGCTCATCGGGTCCTCCGGGCGCGGGGCGTGCGCTCCCGGATCAGGAAGCGTTGTACGGCGGTCATGGTCAGGATCAGGATCAGCAGGATGAAGGCGATGGCCGCGCCTTGCCCGAAGTCGGCGTCGTCGAACGCCGAGGAGTAGGAGAGGAAGGCCGGGGTCAGGGTGGTGTTGCCGGGGTCGCCCTGGCTCATCACGTACACCTGGTCGAAGACCTGCCAGGTGCCGATCAGGCCCAGGGTGAGGACCAGGAACAGGACCGGACGCAGGGCGGGCAGGGTGACGTGGCGCAGCAGCTGGCGGCGGTTGACGCCCTCGATGGCCGCCGCCTCCTCCAGTTCGCGCGGGATGTCCTGGAGCGCGGCGAGGAAGATCAGCATGAAGGTGCCGGATGTCGTCCACACGGCCAGCACGATGATCGTGCACATCGCCACCGACGGTCCCGACAGCCACTCGAAATAGGAGAGGCCCATGAGGGTGTGGTCGGTCAGGAAGCCCGAGGGACTGTCCGGGTCCACCACGCCCATGCCGCCCAGGAGCAGGGAGAGGATGCCCCTCGGGTCGTTGAACCAGTTCGGGCCCTGCACACCGATCCACGACAGCACGGTGTTCACCGCGCCGGTGCCCTGGAACAGGAACAGGAAGATCGTGGCCACCGCGATCGAGCTGGTCACGGACGGGAAGAAGAACGCCGTGCGCAGCGCGCTCCGGCCGCGCAGCATCCGCTGGTTGACCACCAGGGCCAGGGTCAGCGCCACGATCGTCTGCAACGGGACCGTCAGCAGGACGTAGTACAGGTTGTTGCGGAGCGACGTCGCGAAGAGGGTGCGGTCCAGGCCGTCCTCGGTCAGCAGGGAGCGGTAGTTGTCCAGGCCGACGAAGTCCGCCTGGCCGCCGAACGGGTTGGACTGGCCGTCCCAGTTCAGCAGGCTCACCCACAGCGCCATCAGGGTCGGCAGGACCAGGAACAGACCGAGGATCAGCACCATGGGGCTGACGAACAGCCAGCCCCACGCCCCTTCTCCCGACCGGGAGCGGGATCGGCTCCGTGATCGACTCCGTGATCGGGTCCGTGATCGGGAACGGGGTGCCGGTGCCGGGCCCGGCCCGCC
>NZ_JBHYUG010000005.1:0-37513 GCF_042749375.1 Streptomyces sp. NPDC059477
GCCGGGGAGGGCATGACAAGGCCCCGGTCCGCCCGCATGGGGGGGGAATGGATCAGGAAGCGATGCCCGCGTACGACGGGTCCTTCATCAGGAACGTCGCCAGCGGCTTGCTGTTGTCGACCGCGAGCCCGGTGAAGGTGACGCCGAGCTTGATGGAGGCGGTCCGGGTCAGCGTCAGCTCCTCGGTCTCGGTGACCTGGCCGCGCGGGATGACAAAGCGGTACGTGACCGTGCCGCCGTCGCTGAACTCCACGCCCAGCGCCTTCTCGTTGAACTTCGGGTCGGCGGCCAGCTCGTACCTGTACAGCCCGGACCCGGCGGCGGTCTCGGTGACCGCGTCGCCGCCCATGAAGAACGGCAGGGTGTCCTCGTTCAGCTGGAGCAGCTGGAACTTCACCGTCAGATCGCGGTCCGAGTAGATGAACCGGGCAGGGGAGACCGACTGCCAGGTCTCGACCGGGTCCAGCTTGTCCTTCTTCGCCAGCTTGATGCCGTCCTGCGAGGTGTAGCCGAGGTCCTTCCACTCGGTCGACCAGGCCGTGGTCACATCGGTCGGCACGGTCGCCCCGAGCGAGGCGACCAGGATGCGGCCGGTACCGGCGACACGGATCTCATTGGCGTTGCTGCCTGCCATGCGGATGTCCTTTCACAGGGTGGGTGGTGGGGTGCCAGCGGTGGCCGGTGGTCGGCCGGGCATGGCGAAGGCCCTGCCGTACGAAGGTGCGGGCAGGGCCTGATCGGGGGAGCGGGCGAGCGGCCGATGGCGGCGCCCGCCCGGGTGGTTCGAGGTGCGTCGCGGCGGGGCGCGGGTTCAGACGGGCCGGATGTGCAGCCGCGTCGTGGCGTAGTACCGGTTGGCCGCCGAGCGGTTCCAGTCGGGCAGCCAGCGCGGCCCGTCGGCCTCGACGACATCGGCGACATACGCCGTGCCGTACGTCGTCCCGCGCAGCGCCAGCAGCGCGGAACGGACCTTCAGGGCCAGCGTGTGCGCGGTGGTCTTGTCGGGGCCGTAGACCTCGAAGTCCACCAGCGGCTGGTCGAGATGCTGGTCGTCGATCCAGGCGCCACCGGCGCGGGAGACCAGGACGACCTGCTGGGTGCCGTCGAAGCCGGCCGGCGGGACGTTGTCCACCGTCGCGGTGGCGAGTTCGGTGCGGTCGGTCAGGAAGTCGACGACGAGTCGCTCGACGTCGGGGAAGGTGACCGTCGGATCGGCCACGGATGGCCTCCCTTCTGTCGGGCCCGTGGGCTCTCGGGCCTCGGGTGCGGTCATGCGGAACGGCGGGCCGCCACCCGGTCGTGGGCACAGCTCCGCCGCTGCACCAACTGTGACATGTTGCGAGCGCGAGCGCAACTAGAGGTTCCGTGTATGTGCGCGGCGGGGGGCAGAGGAAGGCCCGGGGCGGCGGCGGCCAGGGGGAGTCGGCCCAGGTCAGTCGGGGACCCGCGCCCCCGTCCCCGCGCCACCCGCCGCCCCGTCCGGCAGGAACTGCCCGGCCACCCGTACGAACATGTCCCGCCGATCGGCCGGTACGCCCAGCAGATCCGCGACCTCCTCCAGAGTGGGCCGGCGGCCCGGCTCCGCGCCCGGGGCGGTGGCGGTGGCGGCCGGGCGGTCGTGCGGGTCGGCCAGTTCCTCGGCGGTCAGCCGGCCGGAGCGGATGAGCATGTCGCGGACCGGCACGCCGAGCGCGCGGGCGAGCCTGCGCGTGGTCTCCAGGTCGGGCATGCTCTGGCGCTGCAACAGACGGGTGACGGCGGCGCGGTGCACGCCCGCCTCGTCCGCGATCCGCGACCTGCCGCCGCCGCGCGGGCTGTCGATGTCATAACCGCGACGCCGGATCAGGTCCTCGACCCACGCGGCGAACGCCTCCAGATCCTGGCTGGCCATCTCGCTGCTCGCTTCCCTCGGGGAGGTCGAGTTTAGCTTGCTCGCGCGCAACGAATTACGCCTATCTGTGTAGTCACCGTGAGGGAAAGAGTGTCCCGCTGGGCCCATCGGCGCCCCGTGAGGGATTCCTGGCGAAGAGGGGGAGGGATTCTTGTTGCGAGCGCGCACGCAATCTGTGAGGGTGAGAGCGAATTCCCCGACCGGCGAAAACCGAACCCACAGGGAGACACCGTGCCCCTTGCCGGATCCCGCCCACCGGAGCACAACGCGCCGCGCCAGGCCCCACCGACCGAACCGCAGGCCACGCAGGCAGCCGAACCACCGACCACGCAGGCCGCGTTATGGATCGGCCTGCTGGCGCGGCAATTCCCGGAACTGGCGGAGGAGTTGGTCCCCGGCGCCGGCGGGTCGTCACATCGCCGCCCCACCCCCACCCCCGTACCACCGCCCCGCCCCGACCCCCGCCGCCGCGCCGAACGCGAAGAAGCCCTGCTGCTGCAACAGCGCCACGGACTCACCGCCCCCGGCCCCGGCGCCGCCCCGCTGCGCCTGCACGTGTCCGACGCCATCCGCGACATCACCGACGGCGTGGTCGAGTTGGAGGAGGCGATACGGGACCGGCTCGCCCTGCCCCGGCCGCGCCGCGCCCCCGTGCCCGAGCGGCTCCGCCGGATCACCGCCCTCCTCGACCCCATCGGCCGGGACCCCGTCCTCGCGGCGCACGTCCGGGACGAGATCCGCCGGATGGCCCGCCGTTGCGCCCGCGCCCTGGGCGACACCGAGACGGTGGTACGGGTCTCCGGGCGCTGCCCCTGGTGCGACTCGGTCTCCCTGCGCGCCTTTCCCGAGCGGGCCGCGGTGCTCTGCGTCAACCCCGCGTGCCGCTGCGACGCCCCCCTGTGCGGCTGCCACGACGACCCGGCGTACCGGCACACCTGGGACGAGCGGGAGTGGCGGGCGCCCGGGAACGGGGAACAGGGCCATGACTGAGCGTCGCCACCCGGAAGTTCGGCCCACTCCGGCACCCACTCCGGCACCCACTCCGGCACCCGCTCCGATACCCGCTGCGGCATCTGCTCCGGCACCCGCTCCGATCCCCACCCGGCTGCCCAACCGGCTGCCCAACCAGATCCTCACCCAGATGCCGACCCTGATCCCCGGCCCGCTCGCCGCGCGGGAGGCCGGTGTCGCGCCGGCCACGATCCGCAAGTGGGTCCAGCTGGGCCGGCTCGCGGCCGTGGGCCGGGCGGGCCGGGCCCATCTCTTCCGGCTGGAGGACGTCTTCGCCGCCGAACGCGCGGCGCACCACAAGGAGTGACGCGACGGGCGGACCGGGCGTAGTGGTGGTGATGGGGTAGTTCCGGCGAAACGTCATTGATGTCGCGGAGAGGGAACCGGTGCCGATCGGCGGGCGTTGAAGGATGATGTATGGAGTTCCGTCTCCGGGAGGCGTTGGTCTCCGCTGGGGGGAGGTGTTCCGTGTCGTCACCGACACCGTGGCAGGGGCAGCCGCATGGACAGGGGCAGCCGTGGCAGACGCAGGTCGGGCCGCCCATGCTGGCCTCGCACGCCGACCGGGAGCGGGCCGTGGACGTGCTCAGAGCCGGATTCGGCGAGGGGCGGTTGCAGCAGAGCGAGCTGGAGAAGCGGATCGAGCGGGCGTACGCGGCGCGTACGGTCGGCGAGCTGGCGCTGCTGGTGGCCGACCTGCCGCAGGGGCCCGTACCGATGCAACCCATGCAGCCGATGTACATGGCGCCGCCCCCGATGATGCACCAGGTGCCGCGGACGTTCCTGCCCGCGCCGGTGCCGCCCACCAACGGCAAGGCGGTGGGGTCCATGGTGCTCGGGGTGCTGACCACCATGACCTTCGGGATCACGGGCATCCCCGCGGTGGTGCTCGGGCACTCCGCGCGGTCCGAGATGCGACGGACGGGCGAGAGCGGCGAGGGCTTCGCGATCACCGGGCTGGTGCTGGGGTGGCTGTCGGTGGCCGGATGGGCCGTGTTCCTGCTCGCCCTCGTCGCCGCCGCGGCCTCCGGCTGAGAGAGCCGGCGGGGGCGGCGCCCGCGAGGGAGGGCCTCGGAGAGAGGGGCTGTGGGGGAGTGGCCGTAGAGGAGGGGTGCAGGAGGGTACAGGAGGGGTGGAGGAGCCGGTGGGGGAGAGTCCCGGTGAGGGGATTTCCGGCGCGTGGGACGTTCGCCGTTCGTTGATCTGAAGGTCACCCGGCGTGCATGACCTTGACATGTACCGCGTGGTCATACGGGCGAGGCCCGGTTGTTTTGACCGCAGCGAATGAGGTAGGTACGCTCAGACCTTGTGCCTGGGGTGTGCCCTGGCTCTTGTGCGTGCCTGTAAACCGCATAGCGAGCTAAGACCGGCCACCGTGATCTGCGCCCTTTTCGCCTTGCGGCGGGAGTCTGCCGGATTCGACACACCCGACCGCGTGGGTCGGCGAATGTTCCAGGTTAGCTGTACCTATCGGCACACAGAAACCGGAGAAGTAGTGCCTACGATCCAGCAGCTGGTCCGCAAGGGCCGGCAGGACAAGGTCGAGAAGAACAAGACGCCCGCACTGGACGGTTCGCCCCAGCGCCGCGGCGTCTGCACGCGTGTGTTCACGACCACCCCGAAGAAGCCGAACTCGGCCCTGCGTAAGGTCGCGCGTGTGCGTCTGACCAGCGGGATCGAGGTCACCGCTTACATTCCGGGTGAGGGACACAACCTGCAGGAGCACTCCATCGTGCTCGTGCGTGGCGGTCGTGTGAAGGACCTGCCCGGTGTTCGCTACAAGATCATCCGCGGTTCCCTTGACACCCAGGGTGTCAAGAACCGCAAGCAGGCCCGCAGCCGCTACGGCGCCAAGAAGGAGAAGTAAGAATGCCTCGTAAGGGCCCCGCCCCGAAGCGCCCGGTCATCATCGACCCGGTCTACGGTTCTCCTCTTGTCACGTCCCTCATCAACAAGGTGCTGCTGAACGGCAAGCGCTCCACCGCCGAGCGCATCGTGTACGGCGCCATGGAGGGCCTGCGCGAGAAGACCAGCAACGACCCGGTCATCACGCTCAAGCGCGCGCTGGAGAACATCAAGCCGACCCTTGAGGTCAAGTCCCGCCGTGTCGGTGGCGCCACCTACCAGGTGCCGATCGAGGTCAAGCCCGGCCGCGCCAACACGCTGGCGCTGCGCTGGCTGGTCGGCTACTCCCGCGCCCGGCGCGAGAAGACCATGACCGAGCGGCTGCTCAACGAGCTTCTCGACGCGTCCAACGGCCTCGGTGCCGCTGTGAAGAAGCGCGAGGACACCCACAAGATGGCCGAGTCCAACAAGGCCTTCGCGCACTACCGCTGGTAGTCGCTACCCACATCGAGACCGAGAGAAGACTGAAGCCTTATGGCTACCACTTCACTTGACCTGGCCAAGGTCCGCAACATCGGGATCATGGCCCACATCGACGCGGGCAAGACGACCACCACCGAGCGGATCCTCTTCTACACCGGCGTGTCCTACAAGATCGGTGAGGTCCACGACGGCGCCGCCACCATGGACTGGATGGAGCAGGAGCAGGAGCGTGGCATCACGATCACCTCTGCCGCCACCACCTGTCACTGGCCGCTGGAAGACGTCGACCACACCATCAACATCATCGACACGCCGGGCCACGTCGACTTCACCGTAGAGGTGGAGCGTTCGCTGCGCGTCCTCGACGGTGCCGTGACGGTGTTCGACGGCGTCGCCGGTGTCGAGCCGCAGTCCGAGACGGTGTGGCGTCAGGCGGACCGCTACGGCGTGCCGCGGATCTGCTTCGTGAACAAGCTCGACCGTACCGGTGCCGAGTTCCACCGCTGCGTCGACATGATCAGCAACCGTCTGGGCGCGCAGCCGCTGGTCATGCAGCTGCCGATCGGCGCGGAGATGGACTTCAAGGGCGTCGTCGACCTCGTGACGATGAAGGCCTTCGTATGGTCCGCCGAGGCGACCAAGGGCGAGATGTACGACATCGTCGACATCCCGGCCACGCACACCGAGGCCGCCGAGGAGTGGCGCGGCAAGCTGATCGAGGCCGTCGCCGAGAACGACGACAAGATGATGGAGCTGTACCTGGAGGGCGAGGAGCCCACCGTGGAGCAGCTGTACGCGGCGATCCGCCGTATCACCATCGCCTCCGGCAAGGGCGACGGCATCACCGTCACCCCCGTGTTCTGCGGCACCGCGTTCAAGAACAAGGGCGTCCAGCCCCTGCTCGACGCGGTCGTGCGCTACCTGCCGTCCCCCCTGGACGTCGAGGCCATCGAGGGCCATGACGTCAAGGACCCGGAGACGGTCATCAAGCGCCGGCCGTCCGACGAGGAGCCGCTGTCCGCGCTGGCGTTCAAGATCATGAGCGACCCGCACCTCGGCAAGCTCACCTTCGTCCGCGTGTACTCCGGCCGCCTGGAGTCCGGCACCGCCGTGCTGAACTCCGTCAAGGGCCGCAAGGAGCGCATCGGCAAGATCTACCGCATGCACGCCAACAAGCGTGAGGAGATCGAGTCGGTGGGCGCCGGTGACATCGTCGCCGTCATGGGCCTGAAGCAGACCACCACCGGTGAGACGCTGTCCGACGAGAAGAAGCCGGTCATCCTGGAGTCCATGGACTTCCCGGCGCCGGTCATCCAGGTCGCCATCGAGCCCAAGTCGAAGGGCGACCAGGAGAAGCTGGGCATCGCGATCCAGCGGCTGGCCGAGGAGGACCCGTCCTTCCAGGTCCACTCGGACGAGGAGACCGGCCAGACCATCATCGGCGGTATGGGCGAGCTGCACCTTGAGGTGCTGGTCGACCGGATGCGCCGTGAGTTCAAGGTCGAGGCCAACGTCGGCAAGCCGCAGGTCGCGTACCGCGAGACGATCCGCAAGGCCGTCGAGAAGGTCGAGTTCACCCACAAGAAGCAGACGGGTGGCACCGGCCAGTTCGCGCGCGTCATCATCGCGATCGAGCCCATCGAGAGCGGCGACGCGTCGTACGAGTTCGTGAACAAGGTGACCGGTGGCCGTATCCCGAAGGAGTACATCCCTTCGGTCGACGCCGGTGCGCAGGAGGCCATGCAGTTCGGCATCCTCGCCGGGTACGAGATGACGGGCGTCCGCATCACGCTGCTCGACGGTGCCTACCACGAGGTCGACTCCTCGGAGCTGGCCTTCAAGATCGCCGGTTCGCAGGCCTTCAAGGAGGCCGCGCGCAGGGCCGCGCCCGTGCTCCTGGAGCCGATGATGGCCGTCGAGGTCACCACGCCCGAGGACTACATGGGCGATGTCATCGGTGACATCAACTCCCGCCGTGGCCAGATCCAGGCCATGGAGGAGCGGGCCGGTGCCCGCGTCGTGAAGGGCCTCGTGCCCCTCTCGGAGATGTTCGGCTACGTCGGCGACCTCCGCAGCAAGACATCGGGTCGCGCCAGCTACTCGATGCAGTTCGACTCCTACGCCGAGGTTCCGCGGAACGTCGCCGAGGAGATCATCGCGAAGGCCAAGGGCGAGTAACGCACCGCGTTCACACGCCGTAGGCTTGACTCCGGAACCTCACGGGGCATTCCGCCACAACCACGGACGGAATGCCCCCGGGATCCGGGCCTTTACAGCAAAGATCACCTGGCGCCGATGAAGTAAGGCGTACCAGAACCACTCCACAGGAGGACCCCAGTGGCGAAGGCGAAGTTCGAGCGGACTAAGCCGCACGTCAACATCGGCACCATCGGTCACATCGACCACGGTAAGACGACCCTCACGGCCGCCATTACCAAGGTGCTGCACGACGCGTACCCGGACCTGAACGAGGCCACCCCGTTCGACAGCATCGACAAGGCGCCCGAGGAGCGCCAGCGCGGTATCACCATCTCCATCGCGCACGTCGAGTACCAGACCGAGGCGCGTCACTACGCCCACGTCGACTGCCCGGGTCACGCGGACTACATCAAGAACATGATCACCGGTGCCGCGCAGATGGACGGCGCGATCCTGGTGGTCGCCGCGACCGACGGCCCGATGCCGCAGACCAAGGAGCACGTGCTCCTGGCCCGCCAGGTCGGCGTTCCGTACATCGTCGTCGCCCTGAACAAGGCCGACATGGTGGACGACGAGGAGATCCTGGAGCTCGTCGAGCTTGAGGTCCGTGAGCTCCTCACCGACTACGAGTTCCCGGGCGACGACCTGCCGGTCATCAAGGTCTCCGCGCTGAAGGCCCTTGAGGGCGAGGCGGAGTGGGTCGAGTCCGTCCTCAACCTGATGAAGGCTGTCGACGAGTCGATCCCGCAGCCCGAGCGTGACATCGACAAGCCGTTCCTCATGCCCGTCGAGGACGTCTTCACGATCACCGGTCGCGGTACGGTCGTCACCGGCCGTATCGAGCGTGGTGTCCTGAAGGTCAACGAGACCGTTGACATCATCGGCATCCACACCGACAAGACCACCACCACGGTCACCGGTATCGAGATGTTCCGCAAGCTGCTCGACGAGGGCCAGGCCGGTGAGAACGTCGGTCTGCTGCTCCGCGGTGTCAAGCGCGAGGACGTCGAGCGCGGCCAGGTCATCATCAAGCCGGGTTCGGTCACGCCGCACACCGACTTCGAGGCCACGGCGTACATCCTGTCCAAGGACGAGGGTGGCCGTCACACGCCGTTCTTCAACAACTACCGCCCGCAGTTCTACTTCCGTACCACGGACGTGACCGGCGTCGTGCACCTCCCCGAGGGCACCGAGATGGTCATGCCGGGCGACAACACCGACATGCGCGTGGAGCTGATCCAGCCCATCGCCATGGAGGAGGGCCTGAAGTTCGCCATCCGTGAGGGTGGCCGGACCGTCGGCGCCGGCCAGGTCACCAAGATCCTCAAGTAGTTCCCTGCTTGTGGGGTCACCGACCCGGTAGCTCCGCCGCGAGCTGTGCGAGGGGCCCGTACGACTTCGGTCGTACGGGCCCCTTTCGCATGGCCGGGGCCGCGTGGCCGCCAGGTGGGCGGTTGCGGTGGATCCGGGTGAAGTCTTGGCGAACGGTGGGCTGCGGGTCCGTGAGGGATCGGGCAATATCCCGTCCCCGCGGGGTGAAATGCCCGGCTTTGTCGGGGATGGGGCGCGGAAGCCGGTCGTAGCGTGAGAGCGGTCGGAGGGCCGCAGACCCCCAGGGGCGGTCGGGCCCGCAGTGACCTCATGAGGATGGCTTGGCACTGATGCAGGCTGCGCACAGCGGATCGTCGACATCGATACGTACGCCGGTGGCGGTGGCCGAGCGGCCCCGGCGGCTGATCCCCGGTCCCCGCACCCCGCTGGATCCGCCCCGGCCCCGCCTCTATCTCGTGGACGGCATCCGCCTGATCGCGGCGCTGATGGTGGTGGTGCACCACTACGCCGGCACCAGCCGGGTCGACCGGCCGGGCAACGCGATCTGGGACCGGCCGGTGTCGGAGATCATGCCGACGGTGTTCCGGTTCGCCTCCTTCGGCTGGATCGGCGTCGAGATCTTCTTCGTGATCAGCGGCTTTGTGATCTGCATGTCGTGCTGGGGCCGTACGCCCCGGCAGTTCTTCGTGTCCCGGGTGATCCGGCTCTATCCGGCGTACTGGTTCGCCGTCCTGTTCACCACGGGTGTGCTGGTGCTGATGCCGGGCGTCTGGGAGCGGCTGCCGGCCCGGGACGTGCTGCTGAACCTGACCATGCTCCAGGCCGGTTCGGAGGTCCAGAACGTCGATGCCGTGTACTGGACGCTCTGGTCCGAGCTGCGCTTCTATCTGCTGTTCCTGATCGTGGTGGCGATGGGGCTGACGTACCGGCGGGTCGTCGTCTTCTGCTGTGTCTGGGGCGCGGCGGCGATGCTGGCGCCGGTGGCGGACTTCCCGCTGCTGGTGCTGGTGGCCGACCCGAGCGCCGCCTGGTACTTCATCGCGGGCCTCGCCCTGTATCTGATGCACCGCTTCGGCCAGGACCTGCTGCTGTGGGGCATCCTCGCCCTGTGCTGGCTGATGGGGCAGCGGGAACTGGCACAGCGGGTCGACTTCGAGGGCGTCTCCAGCTGGCGCGGCGCGGTGCTGATCTTCACGGTGTTCCTGCTGGTGATGGTCGCCATCGCCCTCGGCCGCACCGACCGGATCCGCTGGAAGTGGCTGGTGACGGCCGGCTCCCTGACCTACCCGCTCTATCTGACCCACTACCTCGCCGGTACGACGGTCATCCACCGGCTCCGCGACACGATGGACGCCCGTCTGCTGGTCGGGCTGGTGACCGCCGCCTTCCTGCTGCTGAGCTGGCTGGTGCACCGGTGGGTGGAGCGGCCGGTGTCCAGGAGGCTGAAGCGGGGGCTGGACGCGTCGTTCACCCGGCTGCGGGGGGCGGGGCGGCGTGCCTGAGCCGCGACCCGCCCGGCATGGGGACCCGTGTTTGACTCAGGTCACCCTCGGGGTATTCTCTCCGGCTCGATTGGCGTCGCAGTCGGCCCGTGTGGCAGACTGTCCGAGTTGCTCGGTCGAGTGTTGATGCTGTGCGCCTCCCGCCGGGAGGACCGGAAGCGAGTCCCACAGTACTCGTCAACCCCAAGTGGGTTGGACGTACGGGAATCTTCCGGGAAGCGCAGGCGCAGCACCGACCAGGTACCCGGTGGGCCGTTCGGTTCCCGGCTCGCGGTTTCCGGTTGGACCGTGTGCACATCCCGTAGGGATAGATGTTCGATCAAGGGGCATCTGTGTCGGCGGGGATGCGACACACCCGACCGCGTGGGTCGGAGACGGAGCAGCGGAACACAGGGTTCCAGAGCGTAAGAAGAGACAGGACTACTGAGTAGCCATGGCGGGACAGAAGATCCGCATCCGGCTCAAGGCCTACGACCACGAGGTCATCGATTCCTCGGCGAAGAAGATCGTCGAGACGGTGACGCGTACTGGTGCGTCGGTCGCGGGCCCGGTGCCGCTGCCCACTGAGAAGAACGTGTACTGCGTCATCAAGTCGCCGCACAAGTACAAGGACTCGCGCGAGCACTTCGAGATGCGCACGCACAAGCGCCTGATCGACATTCTCGACCCGACCCCCAAGACCGTTGACTCCCTGATGCGACTCGACCTCCCGGCCGGTGTCGACATCGAGATCAAGCTCTGAGGCCGGTGATCTGAGAGATGGCTAAGCAGATCAAGGGCATCCTGGGCGAGAAGCTCGGCATGACGCAGGTGTGGGACGAGAACAACCGTGTCGTCCCGGTCACCGTCGTCAAGGCCGGACCCAATGTCGTCACCCAGGTCCGCACCAACGACGTCGACGGCTACGAGTCCGTCCAGCTCGCCTTCGGCGAGATCGACCCGCGCAAGGTGAACAAGCCCCTCAAGGGCCACTTCGCGAAGGCCGACGTCACCCCCCGTCGCCACCTTGTCGAGATCCGGACCGCTGACGCCGCCGAGTACACCCTCGGTCAGGAAGTCACCGCCGAGGTCTTCGAGGCCGGTGTCCGGGTCGACGTGACCGGCAAGAGCAAGGGCAAGGGCTTCGCCGGTGTCATGAAGCGTCACAACTTCAAGGGCCTCGGCGCCGGACACGGCACCCAGCGCAAGCACCGCTCCCCCGGCTCCATCGGTGGCTGCGCCACCCCGGGCCGTGTGTTCAAGGGCCTCCGCATGGCGGGTCGCATGGGCAACGAGCGGGTCACCACCCAGAACCTGACCGTCCACGCCGTTGACGCGGAGAAGGGTCTGCTGCTCATCAAGGGCGCGGTTCCCGGTCCGAACGGCGGCCTCGTCCTGGTCCGCACCGCGGCCAAGGGGGCCTGAGGTAACCGATGAGCACTGTTGACATCCTTTCGCCTGCCGGCGAGAAGACCGGTAGCGTCGAACTCCCCGCGGAGATCTTCGGCGTGGAGAAGGTCAGCATCCCGCTGATCCACCAGGTCGTCGTCGCGCAGAACGCGGCTGCCCGCCAGGGCACCCACAAGACCAAGACCCGCGGTGAAGTCCGTGGCGGTGGCCGCAAGCCGTACCGCCAGAAGGGCACCGGCCGCGCCCGTCAGGGCTCGACCCGCGCCCCGCAGTTCGCCGGCGGTGGCGTCGTCCACGGCCCGCAGCCGCGTGACTACTCGCAGCGGACCCCGAAGAAGATGAAGGCCGCGGCCCTGCGCCACGCCCTCACCGACCGGGCCCGCGCCGACCGCATCCACGTCGTCACCGGCGTGATCGAGGGCGAGACCCCCTCCACGAAGGCCGCGAAGAGCCTGTTCGGCAAGATCTCGGAGCGCAAGAACCTGCTCCTGGTCGTCGAGCGCGCCGACGAGGCCGCGTGGCTGTCCGCCCGCAACCTGCCCCAGGTGCACATCCTGGAGCCGGGCCAGCTGAACACGTACGACGTGATCGTCTCGGACGACGTGGTCTTCACCCAGGCCGCTTTCGAGTCCTTCGTCGCCGGCCCGAAGGCCAACGACACCGAAGGGAGCGAGGCCTGATGGCTACGCGCCACCCGAGCATCGCCTCGAAGGCCGCCAAGGCCGCCAAGGCCGCGCGCGTCGCCAAGGCACGCCGCCACGCCGCCGAGGGCAAGAACACCGTCGAGACCCCGCTGAGCAAGTCGTACACGGACCACCGTGACGTGCTGCTCAAGCCGGTCGTCTCCGAGAAGAGCTACGCGCTCCTCGACGAGAACAAGTACACGTTCATCGTCGACCCGCGCTCCAACAAGACCCAGATCAAGCAGGCCGTCGAGGCGGTCTTCGAGGTCAAGGTCACCGGGGTCAACACGATCAACCGCGTCGGCAAGCGCAAGCGGACCCGTACGGGCTTCGGCCAGCGCGCCGCGACCAAGCGGGCGATCGTGACCCTCGCCGAGGGCGACCGTATCGACATCTTCGGCGGTCCTACCTCCTGACGGAGGTCGGATCGTCCGGAATCGGACGAGGACTGAGAAATGGGAATCCGCAAGTACAAGCCGACTACGCCGGGCCGCCGTGGCGCCAGCGTCGCCGACTTCGTCGAGGTCACGCGGTCCACGCCGGAGAAGTCGCTGGTTCGCCCCCTGCACAGCAAGGGTGGCCGTAACAACTCCGGTCGTGTGACCGTCCGCCACCAGGGTGGTGGACACAAGCGCGCCTTCCGCGTGATCGACTTCCGTCGGCACGACAAGGACGGCGTGCCGGCGAAGGTCGCGCACATCGAGTACGACCCCAACCGCACCGCGCGCATCGCGCTGCTGCACTACGCCGACGGCGAGAAGCGCTACATCCTCGCGCCGCGCGGCCTCACGCAGGGCGACCGCGTCGAGAACGGCCCCGGGGCCGACATCAAGCCGGGCAACAACCTCGCCCTGCGCAACATCCCGGTCGGTACCACGCTGCACGCGATCGAGCTGCGCCCCGGTGGCGGCGCCAAGTTCGCCCGCTCCGCCGGTACCTCCGTACAGCTGCTGGCGAAGGAGGGCACGATGGCCCACCTTCGTATGCCGTCCGGAGAGATCCGCCTGGTCGACGTGCGCTGCCGCGCCACCGTCGGCGAGGTCGGCAACGCCGAGCAGTCGAACATCAACTGGGGCAAGGCCGGCCGCAAGCGGTGGAAGGGCGTCCGCCCGACCGTCCGTGGTGTGGTCATGAACCCGGTCGACCACCCGCACGGTGGTGGTGAGGGCCGGACGTCCGGTGGCCGCCACCCCGTGTCCCCGTGGGGCAAGAAGGAAGGCCGTACTCGTTCGCCCAAGAAGGCGTCGAACAAGTACATCGTCCGCCGCCGCAAGACGAACAAGAAGCGCTAAGGACGGGTTGAGATGCCTCGTAGCTTGAAGAAGGGACCCTTCGTCGACGACCACCTGATCAAGAAGGTGGACGCCCAGAACGAAGCCGGTACCAAGAACGTCATCAAGACCTGGTCCCGTCGCTCGATGATCGTGCCGGCCATGCTCGGTCACACGCTCGCGGTGCACAACGGCAAGACCCACATCCCGGTGTTCGTCACCGAGTCGATGGTCGGCCACAAGCTCGGCGAGTTCTCGCCGACCCGCACCTTCCGGGGCCACGTCAAGGACGACCGGAAGTCGAAGCGCCGCTAAGCGGATCGCATCAGACAGTTAAGAAACTGAAGGGACAACCATGGAAGCCAGGGCCCAGGCGCGGTACATCCGCGTCACGCCCATGAAGGCCCGCCGCGTGGTGGACCTCATCCGTGGCATGGACGCCACGGAGGCCCAGGCCGTCCTGCGATTCGCTCCGCAGGCAGCCTCCGTGCCGGTCGGCAAGGTGCTGGACAGCGCCATCGCCAACGCCGCGCACAACTACGACCACACCGACGCCGACAGCCTCGTCATCTCCGAGGCGTACGTCGACGAGGGTCCGACCCTGAAGCGGTTCCGGCCGCGCGCCCAGGGCCGTGCCTACCGGATCCGCAAGCGGACCAGCCACATCACCGTGGTCGTCAGCAGCAAGGAAGGAACCCGGTAATGGGCCAGAAGGTAAACCCGCACGGGTTCCGGCTCGGTATCACCACCGACTTCAAGTCGCGCTGGTACGCCGACAAGCTGTACAAGGACTACGTCAAGGAAGACGTCGCCATCCGACGGATGCTGACGTCCGGCATGGAGCGCGCCGGTATCTCCAAGGTGGAGATCGAGCGCACCCGTGACCGCGTCCGCGTCGACATCCACACCGCGCGTCCGGGCATCGTCATCGGCCGCCGCGGCGCGGAGGCCGACAAGATCCGCGGCCAGCTGGAGAAGCTGACCGGCAAGCAGGTCCAGCTGAACATCCTTGAGGTCAAGAACCCCGAGACCGATGCTCAGCTCGTGGCCCAGGCCGTCGCCGAGCAGCTGTCCTCCCGTGTCTCCTTCCGCCGTGCCATGCGCAAGAGCATGCAGTCGGCGATGAAGGCGGGCGCCAAGGGCATCAAGATCCAGTGCGGTGGCCGTCTCGGCGGCGCCGAGATGTCCCGCTCGGAGTTCTACCGCGAGGGCCGCGTGCCCCTGCACACGCTCCGCGCGAACGTGGACTACGGCTTCTTCGAGGCCAAGACGACCTTCGGCCGTATCGGTGTGAAGGTCTGGATCTACAAGGGCGACGTCAAGAACATCGCCGAGGTCCGCGCCGAGAACGCCGCGGCCCGTGCGGGCAACCGCCCGGCCCGTGGCGGCGGCAACGACCGCCCGGCCCGTGGCGGTCGCGGCGGTGGCGGTGGCGAGCGGCGCGGTCGCAAGCCGCAGCAGGCCGGCGGTGCCGAGGCCCCCAAGGCCGAGGCCCCCGCGGCTGCCGCTCCGGCCGAGGCGCCGTCCTCTTCTAGTGGCGGAACGGAGGCCTGACCGACATGCTGATCCCCCGTAGGGTCAAGCACCGCAAGCAGCACCACCCCAAGCGACGTGGTCAGGCCAAGGGCGGTACGACGGTCGCGTTCGGCGAGTACGGCATCCAGGCCCTCACGCCGGCGTATGTCACCAACCGCCAGATCGAGGCGGCCCGTATCGCCATGACCCGCCACATCAAGCGTGGTGGCAAGGTCTGGATCAACATCTACCCGGACCGTCCGCTCACGAAGAAGCCGGCCGAGACCCGCATGGGTTCCGGTAAGGGTTCTCCGGAGTGGTGGGTCGCGAACGTGCACCCGGGACGGGTCATGTTCGAGCTGTCCTACCCCAACGAGAAGATCGCCCGTGAGGCGCTGACCCGTGCGGCCCACAAGCTGCCGATGAAGTGCCGGATCGTCAAGCGCGAGGCAGGTGAAGCGTGATGTCGGCCGGTACCAAGGCGTCCGAGCTGCGCGAGCTGGGCAACGAGGAGCTTCTCGCGAAGCTCCGCGAGGCCAAGGAAGAGCTGTTCAACCTCCGCTTCCAGGCGGCGACGGGGCAGCTTGAGAACCATGGCCGTCTGAAGGCGGTCCGCAAGGACATCGCGCGGATCTACACCCTGATGCGCGAGCGCGAGCTGGGCATCGACACGGTGGAGAGCGCCTCATGAGCGAGAACAATGTGACTGCAGAGAAGACTGAGGCGCGCGGTTTCCGCAAGACCCGCGAGGGTCTCGTCGTCAGCGACAAGATGGACAAGACCGTCGTCGTCGCCGTCGAGGACCGCGTCAAGCACGCGCTGTACGGCAAGGTCATCCGCCGTACGAACAAGCTCAAGGCGCACGACGAGCAGAACGCCGCCGGTGTCGGCGACCGGGTCCTCCTGATGGAGACCCGTCCGCTGTCGGCGACCAAGCGCTGGCGCGTCGTCGAGATCCTCGAAAAGGCCAAGTAGCAGCAGGGAATTCCCGCAAGGGAATTCCGGAGAACATGCCTGCGGGGCAGTCGCCTCGCAGGACAGTTCCGCCAGGCTCGGCAGGGGCTCCTTCTACGGGACCCCTGCCGGGAACCGGCAGACACACAGGAGATAGACGTGATCCAGCAGGAGTCGCGACTGCGCGTCGCCGACAACACGGGCGCGAAGGAAATCCTTTGCATCCGTGTGCTCGGTGGCTCCGGTCGCCGCTACGCGGGCATCGGTGACGTCATCGTCGCCACCGTCAAGGACGCGATCCCCGGCGGCAACGTGAAGAAGGGTGACGTCATCAAGGCGGTCATCGTTCGCACCGTCAAGGAGCGCCGCCGTCCGGACGGCTCGTACATCCGCTTCGACGAGAACGCCGCCGTCATTCTGAAGAACGACGGCGACCCTCGTGGTACCCGCATCTTCGGCCCGGTCGGGCGCGAGCTGCGCGAGAAGAAGTTCATGAAGATCATCTCGCTGGCTCCGGAGGTGCTGTAAGCATGAAGATCAAGAAGGGCGATCTGGTCCAGGTCATCACCGGCAAGGACAAGGGCAAGCAGGGCAAGGTCATTGCCGCTTACCCGCGCGACGAGCGTGTCCTGGTCGAGGGTGTCAACCGGGTCAAGAAGCACACCAAGGCCGGTCCGACCGCTCGCGGTTCGCAGGCCGGCGGCATCGTCACGACCGAGGCGCCCATCCACGTCTCCAACGTCCAGCTGGTCGTGGAGAAGGACGGCAACAAGGTCGTCACGCGGGTCGGTTACCGCTTCGACGACGAGGGCAACAAGATCCGCGTTGCCAAGCGGACGGGTGAGGACATCTGATGGCTACCACCACCACTCCGCGTCTGAAGACGAAGTACCGCGAGGAGATCGCGGGCAAGCTGCGTGACGAGTTCAAGTACCAGAACGTCATGCAGGTTCCCGGCCTCATCAAGATCGTGGTCAACATGGGTGTCGGCGACGCCGCCCGTGACTCGAAGCTGATCGAGGGGGCCATCAAGGACCTCACCACGATCACCGGGCAGAAGCCGGCCGTCACCAAGGCCCGCAAGTCCATCGCGCAGTTCAAGCTGCGTGAGGGCCAGCCGATCGGTGCCCACGTCACTCTCCGTGGCGACCGCATGTGGGAGTTCCTGGACCGCACCCTGTCGCTCGCGCTGCCGCGCATCCGCGACTTCCGTGGTCTGTCCCCCAAGCAGTTCGACGGCCGTGGCAACTACACCTTCGGTCTCACGGAGCAGGTCATGTTCCACGAGATCGACCAGGACAAGATCGACCGCGTCCGGGGTATGGACATCACCGTGGTCACCACGGCGACCAACGACGCTGAGGGCCGCGCGCTCCTTCGTCACCTCGGCTTCCCCTTCAAGGAGGCGTGAGCGAGATGGCGAAGAAGGCTTTGATCGCGAAGGCTGCTCGCAAGCCCAAGTTCGGCGTGCGTGCGTACACCCGCTGCCAGCGCTGCGGTCGTCCGCACTCCGTGTACCGCAAGTTCGGCCTGTGCCGCGTGTGCCTTCGTGAGATGGCTCACCGTGGCGAGCTGCCGGGCGTGACCAAGAGTTCCTGGTAGTTCCGGTAATTCCGGACTGCCTGGACTCTCGGTAAGCAATGGGTTGGTCAGGGGCCCGCTCCTCCATGGCTTAGGCTAGGAGGGTTGGGCGCCCTGACGCCCGTAAGACTTACTACGCCGTAGGTCCACCGCGCCGCACCCGTCCCGTCTCGGATCGGGGAGAGGGATGGCGCACCAGGAAACCCCGGCGAGAGAGGCCGAAGGCCACTTCATGACCATGACTGATCCGATCGCAGACATGCTGACGCGTCTGCGGAATGCGAACTCGGCGTACCACGACTCGGTGTCGATGCCGCACTCCAAGATCAAGTCTCACATCGCGGAGATCCTCCAGCAGGAGGGCTTCATCACGGGCTGGAAGGTCGAGGACGCCGAGGTCGGCAAGAACCTCGTCCTGGAGCTGAAGTTCGGCCCCAACCGTGAGCGCTCCATCGCGGGCATCAAGCGGATCTCCAAGCCCGGTCTCCGGGTGTACGCGAAGTCCACCAACCTGCCCAAGGTGCTCGGCGGCCTCGGCGTGGCGATCATCTCCACGTCCCACGGGCTCCTCACCGACAAGCAGGCCGGCAAGAAGGGCGTGGGTGGGGAAGTCCTCGCCTACGTCTGGTAGCGGAAGGGAACGGAGGAAACAGCTATGTCGCGCATTGGCAAGCTCCCCATCACGGTTCCCGCCGGCGTGGACGTCACCATCGACGGCCGTACGGTCTCGGTCAAGGGCCCCAAGGGCTCGCTGACCCACACCGTCGCGGCGCCGATCGATGTCGCCAAGGGTGAGGACGGCGTCCTGAGCGTCACCCGCCCGAACGACGAGCGTCAGAACAAGGCCCTGCACGGCCTGTCCCGCACGCTGGTGGCGAACATGATCACCGGCGTGACCCAGGGTTACGTGAAGAAGCTCGAAATCAGCGGCGTCGGTTACCGCGTGACCGCCAAGGGCTCCAACCTGGAGTTCGCGCTCGGTTACAGCCACCCGATCCTGGTCGAGGCCCCCGAAGGCATCTCCTTCAAGGTCGAGGCGCCCACGCGTTTCTCGGTCGAGGGCATCGACAAGCAGAAGGTCGGCGAGGTCGCGGCCAACATCCGCAAGCTGCGCAAGCCCGACCCGTACAAGGCCAAGGGTGTCAAGTACGAGGGCGAAGTCATCCGCCGCAAGGTCGGAAAGGCGGGTAAGTAAGCCATGGCATACGGACAGAAGATCCTCAAGGGCGACGCCTACAAGCGCGCCGCGATCAAGCGCCGCCACATCCGGATCCGCAAGCGGATCAACGGTACGGCGGAGCGTCCCCGTCTGGTCGTTACCCGTTCCAACCGCCACATCGTGGCGCAGGTGATCGACGACCTGAAGGGCCACACCCTGGCTTCGGCGTCCACCCTGGACACCTCGATCCGCGGTGGCGAGGGCGACAAGTCGGCGCAGGCCAAGCAGGTCGGTGCCCTGGTCGCCGAGCGCGCCAAGGCCGCCGGTGTCGAGGCCGTCGTGTTCGACCGTGGTGGCAGCCAGTACGCCGGGCGCATCGCCGCCCTGGCGGACGCCGCCCGCGAGGCCGGGCTCAAGTTCTGAGCCGCTTGTAGCTAGCGGAAAGAGAGAGGTAATCCAATGGCTGGACCCCAGCGCCGCGGAAGCGGTGCCGGTGGCGGCGAGCGGCGGGACCGGAAGGGCCGTGACGGCGGCGCTGCTGCCGCCGAGAAGACCGCGTACGTTGAGCGCGTCGTCGCGATCAACCGCGTCGCCAAGGTTGTGAAGGGTGGTCGTCGCTTCAGCTTCACCGCGCTGGTCGTGGTGGGTGACGGTGACGGCACCGTGGGTGTCGGTTACGGCAAGGCCAAGGAGGTGCCGGCCGCCATCGCCAAGGGTGTGGAGGAGGCCAAGAAGCACTTCTTCAAGGTCCCCCGTATCCAGGGCACCATCCCCCACCCCATCCAGGGTGAGAAGGCGGCCGGTGTCGTGCTGCTCAAGCCGGCGTCCCCGGGTACCGGCGTGATCGCCGGTGGTCCGGTGCGTGCCGTGCTGGAGTGCGCCGGTATCCACGACGTGCTGTCGAAGTCGCTCGGCTCCGACAACGCGATCAACATCGTGCACGCCACCGTGGCGGCCCTCAAGGGTCTCCAGCGTCCCGAGGAGATCGCGGCCCGCCGCGGTCTGCCCCTGGAGGACGTTGCCCCGGCGGCTCTGCTCCGCGCACGTGCCGGGGCGGGTGCGTAATCATGGCGCAGCTCAAGATTACGCAGGTCAAGTCCTATATCGGCAGCAAGCAGAACCACCGTGACACCCTGCGTTCCCTTGGTCTCAAGGGCATCAACACGCAGGTCGTCAAGGAGGACCGCCCCGAGTTCCGCGGCATGGTGCACACCGTCCGCCACCTCGTGTCGGTCGAGGAGGTCGACTGATCATGGCGGAGAACAGCCCGCTGAAGATCCACAACCTCCGTCCCGCCCCGGGCGCCAAGACCGCCAAGACCCGTGTGGGTCGTGGTGAGGCGTCGAAGGGTAAGACGGCCGGTCGTGGTACGAAGGGCACCAAGGCCCGCTACCAGGTTCCGGAGCGCTTCGAGGGCGGCCAGATGCCGCTCCACATGCGCCTCCCGAAGCTGAAGGGCTTCAAGAACCCGTTCAAGACCGAGTACCAGGTCGTGAACCTCGACAAGCTCGCCGCGCTCTACCCCGAGGGTGGCGAGGTCACGGTCGAGGGTCTGGTGGCCAATGGTGCCGTTCGCAAGAACAGCCTCGTCAAGGTCCTCGGCCAGGGTGAGATCTCCGTGGCGCTCCAGGTGACGGTCGACGCCGTCTCCGGGTCCGCCAAGGAGAAGATCACCGCCGCCGGCGGCACCGTCACCGAGCTCGTCTGAACACCCCAGGCGTCTTGATGACTTGAGCGATCCCGACCGGGGATACCCCACATATGGGGTATCCCCGGTTGGTCGTTCCTAGGGGGGCGGTGTCGCCGGTAAGGTGACCTGCACTGCCCACTTTCGCGGGGTGCTGCCCCTTGGGGCACCCTGAGCGGCGGTTGGCCGTTAGATAAGTCGTTGTTGTATTGGACCCTCAAGACCGTCACCCTTGACGCAGATGCGCGGGGGTCGCAGGAGGCACCGTGCTCACCGCGTTCGCCCGGGCGTTCAAGACGCCCGACCTGCGCAAGAAGCTGCTCTTCACGCTCGGCATCATCGTGATCTACCGGATCGGTACGCATATCCCGATCCCGGGTGTCGACTATAGGAACGTCCAGACCTGCCTCGACCAGGCCAGCGCCAACCAGGGCCTGTTCGGCCTGGTGAACATGTTCAGTGGCGGCGCGCTGCTCCAGATCACGATCTTCGCGCTCGGCATCATGCCGTACATCACGGCGAGCATCATCCTCCAGCTGCTGACGGTGGTGATCCCCCGCCTGGAGGCCCTGAAGAAGGAGGGCCAGGCGGGTACGGCGAAGATCACGCAGTACACGCGTTATCTGACGGTCGCGCTGGCCGTGCTCCAGGGCACCGGCCTGGTGGCCACCGCCCGCTCCGGCGCGCTGTTCAGCGGCTGCACCGTGTCCGGTCAGATCGTCCCTGACCAGTCCATCTTCGTGACCATCACCATGGTCATCACCATGACCGCCGGTACGGCCGTCGTCATGTGGCTCGGTGAGCTGATCACCGACCGCGGCATCGGCAACGGCATGTCGATCCTGATGTTCATCTCGATCGCCGCCACCTTCCCGGCCGCCCTGTGGGCCATCAAGCAGCAGGGCTCGCTGGCCGACGGCTGGATCGAGTTCGGCACGGTCATCCTCGTCGGCCTGTTCATGGTCGGCCTGGTGGTCTTCGTCGAGCAGGCCCAGCGCCGGATCCCGGTGCAGTACGCGAAGCGCATGATCGGCCGCCGCTCCTACGGCGGCACCTCCACGTACATCCCGCTCAAGGTGAACCAGGCCGGTGTGATCCCGGTCATCTTCGCCTCGTCGCTGCTGTACATCCCGGCGTTGATCGCGCAGTTCTCCAGCGGCACCTCCGGCTGGAAGACCTGGATCGAGGCGCACCTCGTCAAGGGTGACCACCCGTATTACATCGCCGCCTACTTCTTGCTGATCGTTTTCTTCGCGTTCTTCTATGTGGCCATCACATTCAACCCCGAAGAAGTCGCCGACAACATGAAGAAGTATGGTGGCTTCATCCCGGGCATCCGGGCTGGCCGACCGACCGCTGAGTATCTGAGCTACGTACTCAACCGGATCACCTGGCCGGGCTCGCTGTATCTGGGCCTGATCGCTCTCGTGCCGACAATGGCGTTGGCTGGTTTCGGGGCAAACCAGAACTTCCCCTTCGGCGGGACCAGCATCCTGATCATCGTGGGTGTCGGCCTGGAGACGGTGAAGCAGATCGAGAGCCAGCTCCAGCAGCGCAATTACGAAGGGTTCCTCCGCTGATGCGAATCGTCCTCGTCGGGCCGCCGGGCGCTGGTAAGGGCACCCAGGCCACCCGACTTGCCGAGACCCTGCGGGTACCGCACATCTCCACCGGTGATCTGTTCCGCGCCAACATCAGCAAGCAGACCGACCTCGGGAAACTCGCGAAGTCCTACATGGACGCCGGGAACCTCGTCCCCGACGAGGTGACCATCGCGATGGCCAAGGACCGCATGGAGCAGCCGGACGCCGGGAACGGCTTCCTGCTGGACGGCTTCCCCCGCAATGTCTCGCAGGCCGAGGCGCTGGACGAGCTGCTCACCACCGAGGGCATCAAGCTGGACGCGGTGCTGGATCTTGAGGCACCCGAGGACGAGGTCGTCAAGCGGATCGCCGGCCGGCGCATCTGCCGTAACGACTCGGCGCATGTGTTCCACGTGACGTACAAGAAGCCGACGGCCGACGGCGTCTGCGATGTGTGCGGCGGGGAGCTGTACCAGCGGGACGACGACTCCGAGGAGACCGTGCGCAAGCGGCTGGAGGTCTACCACACGCAGACCGAGCCGATCATCGACTACTACAAGGCACAGGGCCTGGTGGTGACCATTTCGGCGATGGGCGCGGTGGACGAGGTGACCTCGCGGGCGCTTGAGGCGCTCAAGCGGGAGGATGGCGAGCCGTAAGTCTCGCTCGCGTTCGGCAGCACGGGCCGCGGTTCCCTTCAGAAGGGGGCCGCGGCTGCTGTGTGCGGGGGACGGGCGCGGCCGGGGAGCAACGGCGGTACGTGTCCCTGGCTACGCTCGTATGGTGGAAACAGTCCGTTTCTCGGTCCAGAAAGGCCGTCGTTCCTATGGTGCAGATCAAGAACCCCGAGCAGATCGCCAAGATGCGTGCGGCGGGGTTGGTCGTAGCCGCCATTCACGCGGCCACGCGTGAGGCGGCGGTGCCGGGGGCGTCCACCAAGGATCTGGACGAGGTGGCGCGCAAGGTGCTGGCCGAGCACAACGCCACGTCGAACTTTCTGGGCTACGGCGGCTTCCCGGCCACGATCTGCACCTCCGTGAACGAGGTCGTCGTCCATGGGATCCCGTCCGACGACGTGGTCCTGAAGGACGGGGACATCATCGCCATCGACGCCGGGGCGGTCGTGGAGGGGTGGCACGGCGATGCCGCCTTCACCGCCTTCGTGGGGTCCGGTCACGCTCCGGAGCTGGTCGAGCTGTCCCGGGTGACCGAGGAGTCCATGTGGGCCGGGATCGCGGCCATGAAGCAGGGCGCCCGGCTGGTCGACATCTCCCGGGCCATCGAGACCTACATCCGCCGCCAGCCCAAGCCCGGCGGCGGCCGGTACGGGATCATCGAGGACTACGGCGGGCACGGCATCGGCACCCAGATGCACATGGACCCGCATCTGCTGAACTACGTCGACCGCAAGCGGGGCAAGGGCCCCAAGCTGGTCCCCGGTTTCTGCCTGGCCATCGAGCCGATGGTGTCGCTCGGGACGCCCAGGACCAAGGTGCTCCAGGACGAGTGGACGGTCATCACCACCGACGGCACCTGGTCCTCGCACTGGGAGCACTCCATCGCGCTCACCGAGCAGGGGCCGCTGGTGCTGACCGCGCCCGACGGCGGCCGGGCCAAGCTCGCCGAGTACGGGATCACCGCCGCGCCGGATCCGCTCGCATAACGATCTCCGCGGGCGGGCAGACTTCTGCGATTCGTCTTTCCGGGCGCGCGTGGCGTAGACTGACTCGTCGGCTCTCGTGCGCCCGCATGTCCGCATGCGCCCCTCATGGAAAGTACCTGATCTCCATGATCAAAGGGGAGAAAAGCGCCGGAGTCGATCAAGGTAGTCGATTCCGAAGGGCGAAGCGTGGCCAAGAAGCAAGGTGCCATCGAGATCGAGGGCACTGTCGTCGAGTCTCTGCCTAACGCGATGTTCAAGGTCGAGCTCCAGAACGGCCACCAGGTCCTGGCACACATCAGCGGCAAGATGCGTATGCACTACATCCGCATCCTCCCTGACGACCGGGTCGTGGTGGAGTTGTCTCCGTACGACCTGACCCGTGGCCGGATCGTCTACCGGTACAAGTAGATCTTGCCCAAGCCTTGCGAGCTTTTCGCGGGGCCGACGGCAACTGACCCGGAGAACCTCAATCCCATGAAGGTCAAGCCGAGCGTCAAGAAGATCTGCGACAAGTGCAGGGTGATCCGCCGTCACGGCCGGGTCATGGTCATCTGCGAGAACCCGCGCCACAAGCAGCGCCAGGGCTGATCGCAGTACCCGTCCCTCTGTATCTCTTCGCAGAGACTTCGCGCGACGCGAGCTGAATATGTTCATACGCAGGGCCCGAGCCGCCGCGAGCGGCTTGATACCCCCGGTTCGGAGGCCGGGGACCCAGCCCGTACCAAATCTCTCTCGTGCGAGATGCGAGAGAAGAGGCCGGCGGGTGGGAAATCGGTGCTGCGGAAGACCTCCGAAGATCACCAGGAGCCATTGAATGGCACGCGTTTCCGGTGTTGACATCCCGCGCGAAAAGCGTGTGGAGGTCGCCCTCACCTACGTGTTCGGCATCGGCCGGACCCTCTCCCAGGAGACGCTGGCCGCGACCGGCGTCGACCCCGACACCCGCGTTCGCGACCTCTCCGAGGAGCAGCTCGTCGCGATCCGCGAGTACGTCGACAACAACATCAAGACCGAGGGTGACCTCCGTCGTGAGGTGCAGGCCGACATCCGCCGCAAGGTGGAGATCGGCTGCTACCAGGGCCTCCGTCACCGTCGGGGCCTGCCCGTCCGCGGTCAGCGCACCAGCACCAACGCCCGCACCCGCAAGGGCCCGCGTCGCGCCATCGCCGGCAAGAAGAAGCCGGGCAAGAAGTAGTCCGCAGCGGACTCGCCGTCCAGCGGTCTTCGCTGTAGGACCGACCACCTCCCGTAGGAGTAAAGATGCCCCCCAAGGGTCGTCAGGGCGCTGCCAAGAAGGTGCGCCGCAAGGAAAAGAAGAACGTCGCTCACGGCCACGCGCACATCAAGAGCACGTTCAACAACACGATCGTCTCCATCACGGACCCGTCGGGCAACGTGATCTCCTGGGCCTCCGCCGGCCACGTCGGCTTCAAGGGCTCCCGGAAGTCCACGCCGTTCGCCGCGCAGATGGCCGCCGAGTCGGCTGCCCGCCGCGCTCAGGAGCACGGCATGCGCAAGGTCGACGTGTTCGTGAAGGGCCCGGGTTCCGGTCGTGAGACCGCGATCCGCTCCCTCCAGGCCACCGGTCTTGAGGTCGGCTCCATCCAGGACGTCACGCCGACTCCGCACAATGGGTGCCGGCCGCCGAAGCGTCGCCGGGTCTGACTTTCGGTTCGGCGGCGTTCTCCGCGTGAGCGGAGGTGTTCCACGTCGCCGGGTTTGATCTCCGGGCGCGGCTGAGGTTTTCGGGCGGTACGGCTCTTTCGGTCGTATCGCCCGTACCCTTGTAGTACATCAGGGCGTCAAATAGCGGGCGCCCCTGACTGAAGGAACAGAAACATGCTGATCGCTCAGCGTCCCTCGTTGACCGAAGAGGTCGTCGACGAATTCCGCTCCCGGTTCGTGATCGAGCCGCTGGAGCCGGGCTTCGGCTACACCCTCGGCAACTCCCTGCGGCGTACGCTCCTGTCCTCGATCCCCGGTGCGGCTGTCACCAGCATCCGGGTCGACGGGGTCCTGCACGAGTTCACCACCGTGCCGGGCGTCAAGGAAGACGTCACCGACATGATCCTCAACATCAAGCAGCTGGTCGTGAGCAGTGAGCACGACGAGCCCGTGGTGATGTACCTGCGCAAGCAGGGTCCGGGTCTGGTCACCGCCGCCGACATCGCGCCCCCGGCCGGTGTCGAGGTGCACAACCCCGACCTCGTCCTCGCCACGCTCAACGGCAAGGGCAAGCTGGAGATGGAGCTGACGGTCGAGCGTGGCCGCGGTTATGTCTCCGCCGTGCAGAACAAGCAGGTCGGCCAGGAGATCGGCCGGATCCCGGTCGACTCGATCTACTCGCCGGTGCTGAAGGTCACGTACAAGGTCGAGGCCACGCGTGTCGAGCAGCGCACCGACTTCGACAAGCTGATCGTCGACGTCGAGACCAAGCAGGCGATGCGTCCGCGTGACGCCATGGCCTCCGCCGGTAAGACGCTGGTCGAGCTGTTCGGTCTCGCCCGTGAGCTGAACATCGACGCCGAGGGCATCGACATGGGTCCGTCGCCGACGGACGCCGCCCTCGCCGCGGATCTGGCGCTGCCGATCGAGGAGCTTGAGCTCACCGTTCGGTCGTACAACTGCCTCAAGCGTGAGGGCATCCACTCCGTGGGTGAGCTGGTCGCTCGGTCCGAGGCGGATCTGCTGGACATCCGCAACTTCGGTGCGAAGTCCATTGACGAGGTCAAGGCGAAGCTGGCCGGGATGGGTCTCGCGCTCAAGGACTCGCCTCCCGGGTTCGACCCGACCGCCGCGGCCGACGCCTTTGGCGCGGATGACGATGCGGATGCCGGGTTCGTGGAGACCGAGCAGTACTGATCGCTCCGCGAGGACGCGGTACTGCGGGTGCGGGTGCGCTGTGCTTGATCGCGCAGTTCCTCGCGCCCCCTTCCGGGAGCACCCCTTCGGGGCTGCTCCCGGATCTCCGACAGACGGCCGTCTGCTCGGATACTGACCCTGGTACCTGATACGGCCGGGGCAGAGACACAGGAGAATCATCATGCCGAAGCCCACCAAGGGTGCCCGTATGGGCGGCAGTGCCGCGCACGAGAAGCTGCTCCTCGCGAACCTCGCGAAGGCGCTGTTCGAGCACGGTCGTATCACCACCACCGAGGCGAAGGCGCGCCGGCTGCGGCCGTACGCCGAGCGGCTGGTCACCAAGGCGAAGAAGGGTGACCTTCACAACCGCCGTCAGGTGCTCCAGGTGATCACGGACAAGAGCATCGTGCACACGCTCTTCACCGAGATCGGCCCGCGCTACGAGAACCGTCCGGGTGGTTACACCCGGATCACCAAGATCGGTAACCGTCGTGGCGACAACGCGCCCATGGCTGTCATCGAGCTGGTCGAGGCGCTGACCATCGCGCAGCAGGCCACGGGTGAGGCTGAGGCGGCGACTGTGCGTGCCGCCAAGGAAGATGTCCTCAAGAAGGACGCCCTTGTGAAGGACGACGCCGTCGAGGCGCAGTCCGACGAGGTCGTCGAGGACGCCAAGCCGGAGACCGAGGAGTCGAAGGAGGCGTAAGCCGTCCTTTGGCTGCCGGTCCGTTGTGGCTGGTCGCGCAGTTCCCCGCGCCCCTAAGGGCAGGGCGTTGGCGGGTCCGTTCCTTTCGGGGCGGGCCCGCCTTCTTGTTGCTGAAAGGAATCTGGGGTGAGTGACGAGGTTCAGCCCGGCTGGGTGCGGGTGCGGCTCGACCTGTCGTACGACGGGGGTGGGTTTCATGGGTGGGCCAAGCAGGCGGGGGGGCAGCGGACCGTCCAGGGGGAGATCGAGGATGCCTTGCGGACCGTGACGCGGGCCGGGGGGGTGACGTATGAGCTGACCGTGGCCGGGCGGACGGATGCGGGGGTGCATGCGCGGGGGCAGGTGGCTCATGTGGATCTGCCTGTGGAGGTGTGGGGGGAGCAGCGGGAGAAGCTGCTGAAGCGGCTTGCCGGGCGGTTGCCCAAGGATGTGCGGGTGTGGCGGGCGGCGGAGGCGGCCGAGGGGTTCAACGCTCGGTTCGCCGCTCTGTGGCGGCGGTATGTGTACCGGGTGGGGGATGCGCCGGGGGGTGTCGATCCGTTGCTGCGCAGTCATGTGCTGTGGCACGACTGGGCGTTGGATGCCGACGTCATGGACGCTGCCGCCAAGTCGCTGGTGGGGGAGCATGACTTCGCCGCTTATGCGAAGAAGCGGGTGGGGGCCTCGACCGTGCGGGAGATCTTTGACTTCGGGGTGCGGCGGAGCGGGGACGGGGTCGTCGAGATCGAGGTGCGGGCCGATGCGTTCTGCCACAACCAGGTGCGGTCCATGGTGGGGGCGCTGCTGTTCGTGGGGGACGGGCACCGGGGGGTGGAGTGGCCCCGGAAGGTGCTGGACGCCGGGGTGCGGGACAGTGCGGTGCATGTGGTGCGTCCGCACGGGCTGACTTTGGAGGAGGTCGCCTATCCGGCCGACTCGTTGTTGCGGGAGCGGCAGCGGGAGGCTCGGCGGGTGCGGGGGCAGGTGCATTGAGGGGGAGGGCTCCGCGTGGTTGGTGCGGAGCCCTCCTCGTGGGGTCAGGCCTTGTCGAGGATTTCTTGCAGGTGGGGCTTCAGGAACGGCTTGAGGGTTCTGCTGTAGCCCGAGGTGATGTGGCTGTCGTCGTAGTAGACGAGGTGGTCGCCGATCACCGAGGGGCAGACGCCCGCCGCGCAGAACGCGGGGGTCGTGTCGATGATCCGGGCGCCGTGCTGCTCGGCCACCTCCCGCTCCATGGCGCGGAAGTCGGTGTACTCCAGGGCCTGCCACTCCTCGCGGTTGCACGGGGAGATGTCGTCGATGTTGGTGGCCAGGCAGTCGGGGATGTTCTGGCCGGGCTGCGGGGTGTCCGTCATGTAGACGAGGTCGGCGCCGGTCTCCTCGAACACCTTGAACGCGGCCTCGGCGCCCTCCCGGGTGGCCTCCTGACGGGCCCGGTTGGTGACGATCAGCACGTCGGGCTTGAGCTTCTTCAGCTCGGCGAAGGCCGACTCGCGCCAGCTGTCGCACTCGGTGTACGCGCGGCCCAGGTTGGGGCTCATGATGTGGTAGACCTGCGGCGAGCAGCCGCCCTTCGTCATGGTCACCACCTTGGCGTCGAGTTCGGCGCCGAGTTCATGGAACAGGTCGTTCCACTGCCAGGCGTGCGAGTCGCCCATGAGGACCACCGTCTTGTCGGCGTCCGGGTTGCCGATGACGCAGCCCTCGCGCATCTTGAACTCGGTGACCTCGGTGTTGTCGATACAGCCCTTGGTGGCGTGGTTGCCGGCTGCCTTCAGCAGGGTGCTCTGCACGGCGTCGGACAGTTCCCGCTGGTGGGCGGCGCTCTCGACGGACGCGGTGCCGGTGTATCCGGTGGCCTCGGTGGTCGAGTCGGAGGACGTCGCCAGGTTCAGGGGCACGATCGCGGCCAGCACCATCGCCCCGGCCGTCCCCGCGGTGGTGAAACCGCCGGTGAGGACGCCCTTCCAGGGGCGGGCCACCAGCGTCACATTGTTCTTGAACCTGCGCTCGACCAGGTAGTGCATGGCGATGGCGAGCAGGAAGGACAGGACGGCGACCCGCAGCCGCTCCTGGAAGGTGAACTCCCGGTCCACGATGTACGGCCACATCACCAGGATCGGCCAGTGCCACAGGTACCAGCCGTAGCTGACATTGCCGATGAAGTTGAACACGGGGTTGTGCAGGACGCGTTCGGCGCCGAATCCGGGGTTGGCGCAGCCGCCGCCGATGATCAGGAGGGTGCCGATGACCGGGCCGGCCACCGCGTAGCCGGGGAGCGGGGTCTCCGAGGTGATGAGCAGTGAGGTGACCAGGATGGTGCCCAGGCCCAGCCAGGTCAGCAGCCCGGCCACGGTGCGGTTCAGCCGGGAGGCGTACGGCGCGAGGAGGGCGAGCAGTACGCCGGAGGTGATCTCCCAGATCCGGGTGTGGGTGCTGAAGTACGCGAGCGGCTGGTCGATGGGGGTCTGGGTGTAGCCCGTGTAGAAGGAGGCGCCGATCACGGCCAGCAGGAAGACGCCGACCAGCGCGCGGTTGCGCAGGATCTTGCGGCTCAGCCAGACCAGGGCGACCAGCAGGATCGGCGCGGCCACATAGAACTGCTCCTCGATGCTCAGCGACCAGAAGTGCTGGTACGGGGTCTGGGAGCCGTCGTTGGCGAAGTAGTCGGTGCCGTTCTCGACCAGGCGCCAGTTCATGAAGCTCAGGGAGGCGCTCAGGCCGTCCGCCACGAAGTCACGGAATTTCAGGGGGCTGGCGAAGATCCAGGCGAGGATGGCGGTGGCGACGATGGTGACGGCCATCGGGGGTGCCAGCCGGCGGAAGCGGCGGGCCCAGAACTTGGTGAGGGAGACCTTGCCGGTCTTGTCGATCTCGGCGAAGAGCTGGCTGCCGATCAGGAAGCCGCTCAGCACGAAGCTCACGTCCACGCCGCCGTGGATGTCGAGCAGCCCGCAGTGCATGCTGACCACCATCAGGATGGCGACGGCACGCAGGCCCTGGATGTCGGGCCGGTATTTGCGAAGACGCTCGGTCTCCACGGCCGTGGTGCGGTGGCGGGACATGTTTCTCCAGTGACTGACTGACCGGACGAGTCGTGGGAGGGCGGTGCGGCCTCAGTGGACCGTCGGGCAGGCGACGGCCGTGCCGCTGACCCGGACGCCCTGGGCGGGGATGCGGATGCCGCAGGAGAGCCGGAGCTGGGCGGGGAGTTCGTTGTCCGCACCGACCTCGGCGTGGCAGCCGACGACGGCCTCGCGCAGTACGGACCGGGCGCCGATGACGGAGTCGTGGTCCGCGACGGACTCATGGACCCGGGCGCCGGACTCGACGGTGACCCGGGCGCCGATGATGGCGCGGTCGATCACCACGTCCGGGCCGATCACGGCGTGCGGGCCGACGCAGGAGCCGCCCAGGACACGGGCGCTCGGGTCGATCCGGGCCGTCGGGTGGATCAGGGCCTCGGCGGGCGGGGGCACCAGCGGGGAGCGGGCCCGGCCGGTGACGAGGTCGGCCGAGCCGTGCACGAAGGCGAGCGGGGTGCCGAGGTCGCGCCAGTAGTCGGCGGTGGTGTGGCCGTACACCAGGGCGCCGGCGGCGACGAGCCGGGGGAACGTCTCCTGCTCGACGGAGACCTCGCGGTCGCCGGGGATGGCGTCCAGCACCGACCGGCGGAAGACATAGCAGCCCGCGTTGATCTGGTCGGTGACGCACTCGGCGGCGGTCTTGGGCTTCTCCAGGAAGGACAGCACCCTGCCGTCGTCGTCGGTGGGCACCAGACCGAAGGCGCGCGGGTCGGCGACCCGGGTCAGATGCAGGGTGACATCGGCGTCCCGGCCGCGGTGCGCGGCGAGGATGCCCCGCAGATCGACGCCGGAGAGGATGTCGCCGTTGAGGATCAGCACCGGTTCGTCGGGGGCGCCGCGCAGCAGGCGTCCGGCGTTGCGGATGGCGCCGCCGGTGCCGAGGGGGACCTTCTCCACGGCGTACGAGATCCGAAGGTCCTGGGAGAAGTCCTGGAACTCCTCCTCGAAGAGACCGGCGAGATAGGAGGTGGCGAACACCACGTGCTCGACTCCGGCGTCGATCAGCTTGGCGATCTGGTGCCGGATGAAGGACGAGCCCGCCACGTTCAGCAGCGGTTTGGGGGTGTGGTTGGTGAGCGGGCGCAAGCGGGTTCCCTTGCCGCCCACCAGGATGATGGCTTCCTGCATGATTCCTCGGGTCAGCTAGCGGTGTCGGTGCCGGGGCCTGCGTAGTCGGAGGTGAAGCAGGAGGTGACGGCCTTCTCGGTGAGAGGGCGTCCCGCGAAGTCGAGCCGGGAGGCGACCGCGTCGTCGGGCGGGGTGTTGGGGTCGTCGTCGAACCAGATCGACCACCAGTACACGCCCTTCATCCGGCGCTCCTGGACCACCTGGCAGACGGCGGTGTACCAGGTGGCCTGCACCTCGGGGTTGAGGGCCCGCTTGGTGTAGAAGTCGCCGGGGGCGTGGTAGGCGCCGTCCATGGCGCCGATGCCGGCCTCGGCGATGGTGATGTTCGGCAGTTCGCCGGTGGCCTTCTTGTCCAGCCACTCGTTCCAGCCCTCGACCAGTTGGCCGACGGAGGCGGTGTCGGGCACCTCGATGGGGAAGTAGGCGTCGACGCCGAGACTGCTGACCGGCATGTTGATCCGGCCGGAGACGTAGTTGTCCCAGTTGGCGTCGTAGGCGACCTCGCCGGAGAAGGTCTGCTCGGCCTCGGTGACCAGGGGTTCCCAGCCGGGGTCGCCCTCCATGGAGTTCAGCTCGGTGCCGATCACGAAGGTGTCGGCCTTCGCCTGCTCGGCGGCCTTGAGATAGGGGTCCAGCAGCGTCCCGTACGAGGAGAACCAGGCCGAGCGGGAGGCGGGTTCGATGTTGCCGCGCCAGCCGTCCGGCGGGTCCAGGGCCGCCTCGTCCATGATCGGGCGCAGGGTGGTGCGGAAACCGGCGTCCTTGAAGACCTTCAGCACCTGGGCCAGCCGCCCGGGGGAGGGGGTCTTGGCCCCGGTGGCGAGGGTGTTGGACGTGACGCCCTCGGTGAAGAAGGGGAACGAGAGGGACACCGAGTTGGCGCCCAGCCCGATCAGATATGTGGCGTGCTTGCGGGCCTGGGCCTCGATGAAGCTGCCGGAACGCTTCTCCTGTTCCTCCTCCCAGTACAGCTGCACACCCCACTGGGGCATGCCCTCCTTCCAGGGCTTGGCGACCTGGAGGCCGGAGGCGGTGGAGGGGGAGGTTCCGGTGGCGGGACCGGACGGCGTACCGGGCTCGCGCGGGGCCTGGGCGGGCTCCTCGGAGTCGTCGAGCACGATCTCCGGGAGGCGTGATCCGGACTCCCAGCGCACCGGGTGGTCGCCGAGCACGAAGGGGGTGCCCACCACCACGGTGAGCACGGTCGCCGGGAAAAGGGCGAGCAAGGGCAGTCGTGAGCGCATGTCAGGTGTCTTCCGGGGGTCGGCCGGGCGGTCAGGCGGGCTTGGCGATCACGACGAACTTGTTCTCCTCGCGCCGGGCGAACTTGATGAAGCCCCGCAGGCCGCCGAGGCCCTCCAGCACCGAGAAGACCGGGATCATCGCGACCACGACGATCGGCTCCCACCACTTGCGCCGGCCGCTGACGGAGGCGAGGGCGTTCAGCCGCAGCCCCTCCCAGTAGGTCCAGATGACATAGGCGAAGTTGAGTGCCCACAGGATGACCACGGACTGGGTCACGGGGGAGGTGTTCATGTCGTTGAGGAGCCAGCCGATGAGCAGCACGGCACCGATGTGCTGGAGCGGGCCCAGGATCCAGGTGGTCACGCACACCGACAGGAACCAGCGGTAGCGCAGCGGCACGGCCCGGTTGAAGCACAGGGCGACCAGGCCCCACGCCCAGCGTTCGCGCTGCTTGATGAAGTCCTTGGCGTTGGCGGGGGAGGCGCCGTAGCAGCGGCCGTTGAACCAGTCGCTGCGGCCCGGGTACTTCCGGCAGAAGGTCAGGGCGAGCCGGGCGTCCTCGACGATCTCCTTCGGCCCGAAGTCCCAGCCGATCTCGGCCTCGATGGAGGCCCGCAGCACGAGCAGTTCGCCGTGGACCCCGGCGGCCGGGGTGCCGAGGCCGGTCAGCGCCCGGAACCGGGCGATGTCGTCGGCGGGGCGGACGGCGTCGGCGAGCCAGGTGAACATGCTCACCGCGTTCTCGCGCGGGTAGGTCAGGATGCCCTGGGCCATGTGCTTGGCCTTGTCGGGGTGGGCGCGGCGCTGCCGGTTGATGAACTGGGCCAGCGCGGCGGCGGTGTCGGGGCCGACGCCGGTGTCGTCGTCCATGTGCAGCACCCAGACGTAGTCCAGCGCCTCGCCCTCCTCGATCCGCAGCTCGTGGGCGTAGTGGTTGGCGCGGGCCTTGAAGCGGGTGCCGTTGGCGGGGACGTAGTCCTTGGGCACCGTGATCACCCGGATCAGCGGGTGGGAGTCGGCGAGCCGGTCGATGGCCTCGGCGGCCTCGCAGCCCTCCTCGGTGAGGATGTCGACCCGCAGGTACGGGAAGTACTCGGGGAGATGTTCCACGTAGGACAAGATGGAACGTTCCAGCGCCGGGTAGGTGTCGTGCCGGCCGATGGTCGGGCAGAGCGCGATCAGGAAGTCCTGGTCGGCCGGGGCGGGCGCGGTCATCAGGTCGCTCTTGCGCACCCGGCGGCGGATCAGCAGCGCGCCCTGGATGCCGACCATCACCCCTGCCACGGGCAGTGACCAGACGACGGTCAGGACCCAGCTCATGGCCGAGGTGCTCGGACGGTAGGTCCACAGACCCAGGAACGTCAGAAGGATGAAGGGCAGCAGGAACGGGACGATGCCGGGCTTCCAGGACGCCGTGCGTTTGGCCAGTTTCTGGCTCTGCCGCGATAGCGGCGCTCCCCCGGTGACCAGTGACGTTGCCATGTCGCTGCGGAACTCCCTGAGATCGTTGGTGCGTTGAGGCAGCGACAGATCTCGGCCACGGCACATCGGTGTGCCACAGCGCATCAAGCGTGGGTTCCCTGCCCCCCTCAACGCCTTCTTCGGCGCATTCGGCCCATCACCGCTCAGATGCCCCCCCAGGCGCCCAAACCACAGACCGAACAGAAGCAAGATACTCGCACGTATGAGTGGAGTATGAAACGGCTGTGGACAAAATGTGGAAGGAATTTGAGCAAACGGGGGCTTGTGTCGTGATCACGCGGGGAACGTAGTAGGTCCGTTTCCCGCCTTCCGGGGAGTTCTTCCACCAGGCATGGAGGCGGTGTTGTGCGCCTGCGGCCGGCCCCGGAAGATCCACGGCATCTGGGGTCTTTCGGTCACTGTGCGGGGCCGGGCGGCCGGCCCGTGATGTCCCTCACCTCGCGGCCGTAGGAGCCGTCCCGGGAAGTCGTCCTTCTCGCCGCGGGGCGGCCGGGCATGAGAGGAGGAGCGGGCCCGGCCCGCGGCCCGGCCCGGCCGGCATCGCGTACACCCTGCGTGCCTCCACGGTCGCCTCGGGTCACGTTCGCGCAGGTCGGTCGGTACGGGAGCGGGGTCTTTGGCGTCGTCGGGGGCGTCCTTCGGCCAGGCCCCTACCGCCATCGGTGCCAGTACGGCGGCCGGTGCTCAGGGTGGGAAAGGCCCGGTCAGTCGGCCGCTGCCGCCGCCGAGGCCTGGGCCTCGCCGCGGCGGCGGATCTGGCGGAAGGTGAATTCGGCCAGGTCGTCGCCGGTGGAGAAGACCGCAGTGTCGTTGGTCGTGACGTCCTTGCCGTCGGTGAAGCCGGAGACCGTGAAGTAGGCGTAGCGGCCGTAGGAATTCGTCGTGGAGCGGCAGATCGCGGCGTTGCAGAAGGCGTCGATGCCGCCGCCGGACAGGGCGGAGACGACGCTCTCGTCGTCGGCCTGTCCCTTGGCCTCGGTCGCCTGCGCCTCGGTGTCGAAGACGGCCACGCCGACCGTCACCGCCACGCCGTCCTTGGTGTAGGAGACCCGCAGCAGACGGGTGCAGCCGTTGTCGTCCAGGACCTTGGGGAGGGTGCCCTGGGCGGCCGAGGCGCAGTCGCCGGTGTCGGCCGTGGGGCCCTTCTTGTAGACGGTCTCGCCCATGGTCAGCTGGGTGCCCGGGAACAGGCTCTCCGCGCTCAGCGGGGCCTTGTCCTTGGTCGCGCTGGAGATGAAATCCTTGGGGTCCAGCGGCGGCGGCGCGCTGGTCGGCTCGAACGAAGGCGCCGGGCCGGAGCCGCTCGGGATGTCCGCGCTGGAGGGGAGCTGGGAGCCGCGCTGGTCCGTGCCGTCGCTGTCACCGTTCGCGGACACCACGGCCACCGCGACGGCCGTGCCGACGGCGATGGTCGCGAGCGCCCCGCCGCCGATGAACAGCAGCCGGCGCCGCTTCTTGCGGGCCTCGGAAGCCTCGGCGAGGGCAGCCCAGTCCGGCGTCCCGTCGTCGTTGCCGCTGTTCCAGGGCTGCTGCGAATGCGGTTTCCAGGGATCCCACTGGGACTGGGGTCCCCCCTGCCCATAGCTCATGAGGCGCATCTTAGACGGGCACGGAGAACGGCTGTTCCGGCTCAACGGGCCCTGCGGACCGCGGCGTTCGCACCCTTACGACCGGCAAATAGGGATATCTGGGTTGGTTCGGTCCGCTGCCCGAAGGTGGTCGTCGCACTGTGTGGGGGAATGGTGACAGAATGGGAGGGAGGTGGCGCTTCGGGTGGCGGGTTCGGACTCGTTTTGACCGACAAAAGGAGCCCGGGTATTCTGCTTGTTCGTTGTGTATTGGCTTGCTCATTCTCACGGGACGGGCCCTTACACCGGTCCACCGGGCCGATGACCAGCGACCCCATTACGCGGTATGCGTCGCCGCCGTGCGGTCCAGGCTGTCGTGATCGTTTCGGTGACCTGTTCAGGACCATTCACTCGAAGCGAAGGCTACGAACCGTGCGTACGTACAGCCCCAAGCCCGGCGATGTGACGCGCCAGTGGCACGTCATCGACGCTCAGGACGTCGTCCTGGGCCGTCTCGCCTCCACCACAGCGTCCCTTCTGCGGGGCAAGCACAAGCCGATCTACGCGCCGCATGTCGACACCGGTGACTTCGTCATCATCATCAACGCCGACAAGGTGCACCTCTCCGGCAACAAGCGGACCCAGAAGCTGGCGTACCGCCACTCCGGCTACCCGGGCGGTCTGCGCTCCGTCCGCTACGACGAGCTGCTGGACAAGAACCCCGAGAAAGCCATCGAGAAGGCTGTCAAGGGCATGCTCCCCAAGAACACCCTGGGCCGTCAGATGCTCTCCAAGCTGAAGGTCTACCGCGGCGAGGTCCACCCGCACGCGGCCCAGCAGCCGGTCCCGTTCGAGATCACCCAGGTCGCGCAGTAATTCCGGCCACCCCTAAGACCGAAGAGAATCTGAGGAGCATCGTGGCCGAGACCACTGCCGAGCAGCCGCTCGAAGAGCTTGACATCGAGAGCTACACCACCGAGTCCGAGGTGCCGGTGGAGGGTGAGTACACCTCCGAGTCCCTCGCCTCCGCCTTCGGTGAGCCCCAGCCCGCCGCGGGCCTGGGCCGCCGCAAGAACGCCATCGCCCGTGTCCGGATCGTCCCGGGCACCGGCAAGTGGAAGATCAACGGTCGCACCCTTGAGGACTACTTCCCCAACAAGGTGCACCAGCAGGAAGTCAACGAGCCGTTCAAGGTGCTGGAGCTGGAAGGCCGCTACGACGTGGTCGCCCGCATCGCCGGTGGCGGTGTCTCCGGCCAGGCCGGCGCCCTGCGTCTCGGTGTCGCCCGCGCCCTGAACGAGGCCGATGTCGACAACAACCGCGGCGCCCTGAAGAAGGCCGGATTCCTCCGCCGCGACGACCGTGCGGTCGAGCGCAAGAAGGCCGGTCTGAAGAAGGCCCGCAAGGCCCCGCAGTACAGCAAGCGCTAAGTCTCGCTGCCTGCGCGTACGGTCTGCCCGTACGGCCGGTGGTACGGCTCGTTTGGGTACACCCCCCCCAACGCCCGTGAGGGCGTTTTCGACACACAACACCCCCCCCCGCGCCCCCCCGCGGGGGGGGGGGGGGGGGGGGGGGGGGGGGGGGGTGTCGGGGGGGGCGCGCCCCGGGGGGGGGGGGGGCCCCCCCCTCCTCGTGGGGTCAGGCCTTGTCGAGGATTTCTTGCAGGTGGGGCTTCAGGAACGGCTTGAGGGTTCTGCTGTAGCCCGAGG